>CAMOZD010000325.1 GCA_946630645.1 uncultured Lachnospiraceae bacterium | reverse complement strand
ACCACATCCGGCCAGCATTGCAGTGCCGATCATAGACAGTACAAGAGCCAGGGTTAGGATTCTCTTTTTAACCATAGTTTCATTCTCCTTTCTTTTCCCCTTTGTTTGGTGTATCTTGGATCTAATATATCTCTAAGGCTGTCTCCCAGCAGGTTGAACACTATGACGTGAATCACAATGATCAAGCCTGGATAAAAGATCAGCCATGGAGCCGCCTGGATATATTTTCTTCCCTCACTGAGCATAAAGCCCCACTCCGGAGTCGGAGGCTGGGAAGACAGGCCTAAAAGGGACAGACCGCTGAGGGTCAGCAGCTGGTTACCGATATCCTGGGTAATGTTTACCAGCAGGTAGGGAAATACATTTGGCAGGATATTCCTTATGATAATCTGGGCCCGGTTGAGGCCGCCCAGACGGGCTTCCTGGACATAGGGGTTCTCCTTTTCCGCCAGGACCAGGGCCCTGGTCACACGGCAGTATTCCGTCCAGCCCACCAGGGACATGGCCATCACGGTATTATGAAGGCTGGGACCCAGCACACTAACAAGAGCGATGACAAAGACCGTCGCAGGCAGGGCCATGACGATATCCGTAAAGCGGGTGATCAGCATATCCACCCATCCGCCGAAGAAACCGGCTGTGATACCAAGGATAATTCCGATCACGGAAACAATAAACACCACCACGAATACAATCAACAAGGAGGTCCTCCCGCCCCAGATCAGCCTGGAAAGAATACATCGGCCGATCTGGTCAGTCCCGAAGGGATATTCCCGGCTGCCCGGGTTCATGGCATTGGCATAGTCATTGGCTATGGGGTCGTGGGGGGCCAGCTGAGGGGCAAAGACCGGAATCAGAATCAGGATGATTGCCAGAAAAAGCAGCAGCATAAACTCCCTGTTGTGCAGGGCCTTCTTAACATAAGTCTTCATGCCTTACCACCCCCCAGTCTGATTCTGGGATCCAGAAACTGATACATGAGATCTACGATCAGGTTTACACTCACATAAATCAGAGCCATCCAGAGCACATAACCCTGAATGATGGGAAAGTCTTTGATGGATATGGCATCCACTGCCATCTTGCCAACTCCCTGCCATTCAAAGATGGTCTCCACGATGGTCGCCCCGCCCAGTAAGCTTCCGATGGACATGCCAAACATGGTGATGACGGAAAGGAGGGAATTGGGCAGGACCTGTTTCATGATAATGCTTCCCCTGGAAAATCCCTTGGCCATTCCTCCAATCATGTAATCCTTATTCATCTCCTCCAGGGCACTTCCTCTCAGTCTTCTGATATAGAGGGAAGTCATCCAGAAGGCCAGGGTCACGGCCGGCAGAATCAAGTGCTCCAGGTCTCCGCTTCCCATGATCGGCAGCATATGGAGCTTGACCCCAAAGGCATACATGAGAAGGGTCCCCACCCAGAAGCTGGGCATGGACACGCCCAAAAAGGACACCAGCCGGAAAAGGTAATCCATCCAGCTGTTCTGAAAGGCCGCACAAAGAATGCCCAGAGGAACGGCAAAAAGGATGGTAAGAAGGACCGTCGCCCCTGTCAATATCAGAGTATTGGGCAGTCTCTTCCCCATTTCGCTCCAGACAGAAGTCTTATAGCGGTAGGATTCACCCAGGTCCCCGTGGAGCACATTGACGACCCAGCGGCCGTACTGAACCAGAAAAGGATCATTTAATCCCATTTCTTCTTTCTTTTTTTCCACCATTTCCTTATCAGGTCTTGTACCCATACTCTGATAGTATAGGGTGACAGGATCTGACGGCGAAAGATAGGTTAATCCAAAGGTGAAAATGGACAAAACGAGCATAATAGGTATCACAAATAATACCCGTCCTATAATATATTTCTTCACGGTAACTCTCCATCTCTCAAAAATGATTGTGTTTATGATTAACCTGATAAAATAATTATAATTATCATTAAAATAATGATTTGATTCTATCTTTACCACTTTTTTCTTTCATTTCATAGAGTTACTTTTTGCATGAAAAATAACACAATTTTACACAATCATACTTCGGTTTTTCCTGTAATTCTTGGCTTTTTAAAGCAACAATTTCCTTTTGTTTTGCAAAAAACCTGTTCCTTTGTCATTTTTCACAAATTAAATATTTTAATTCCAATAATATTATCAGTCTTTTTTTAGGAGAAGCTGTAGAAACCTGATAATTATCTAAAAAAAATTGGTCTCTGTCTGTTAAATCCAGCAGAGACCAGTTAAATGAATCTGGGCTTTTATAATTTGCCCGACTTATTATTTAATTTACCTTTCATTCAGAAACTCCCAGTATCCTGGCATTTGAATATAGACATCTTCAGGGACTGTCCCGTCCGGACGTCTTCCCTACCCCAACTTCCCGATCTTCCTAAACTACCCCAACTTCCCTATCCGCCTAAACTCTCTAAACTGCTATTGTGATTTTGTAGGAAATGTGCAAAAATAGTAAAGGTGGCTATAACCCTTTCAAAGAGGCATTAGCTGACCAAAATTATGACTGGAATGGAGTTTCTTC
>CAMOZD010000324.1 GCA_946630645.1 uncultured Lachnospiraceae bacterium | reverse complement strand
GCCGCCTCTCCATACGGCAGCCTATGACTTTAATGACCGGATCCTGGAAACTGCCGTAGATCTGTTTCTGGGTCTGGCCCTGGACTAGGACTTTTGCTCCACTTCTTTGATTTCCTCCTCAGAAACTTCTTTTAAGGAGTAAGTATCAAAGGCCGGGTCTGAGGGCAGCTGGATCTCTATGTGGCCGATCCGGATCAGCCAGGCCTGGCCGGAAGTCATCTCCAGATCAAAGACATGACCTCCCCGGCTGCGGTCCTCAGAGATAAAATGAAGATGCCAGCCCGGGGCATTGATCCCGTCCATATAGTCTGGATAATAAACACATACCAGACTGCCTTTGATCTCTTTGAAAATGAAATCCTTCTGGGTTTTCTGTAAAATCTCCTTGAGGGCAATATGCTGGGAACGATAGGGGGCCTCCGACCTGGCCCGGACGAGAGGGAAGTTTCCATCAATTCGAATAATATGCATCCTGTTAAGTCCAAAACCTTCTTCAATTTTTACAGTAAGCAGGTCCTTGAGCGTATTGATGTCAGTGACCGGACCCAGACGGAAGGTCCGGGCATCCTTCATACCGGCAACGCAGGCAAAAGGAACTCCCATGTCAGACGGAGCCTCTGCAACCGTTCCGTCGTCCATAGCCCGGAAACAGCGGTGATCAACCACGATCATTTCACCATTCACATCTTCGAAGGTGCCCAGTCCGATATCGCCATGGTCCAGCAGATCCTTCACAGTAATGACTGCTTTTGTATAGCCCATGGCCAGGGCCTGCAGGGTTGATACCTGGTAAATAATATGATCCTTCAAAATACACCTCATTTCTACCGGTCCTGACCGGTCTTTTTATGAAAACCTCCTGGGATATTCTTATTTAAAACAGCTGTATCATAGTTATATATATCCCTGATTATACCAGCTATATCACAGTTTTCCATTTCCCGATTTATAATAATTATGTCATGTTCATTTTTGCTCTAAAACTATGATAAGAGACACTTATCATAAATGTCAAGATGATAATAGGCCCGGCTCAGAGGATAAGTGCAGGCCATGTTACAGGCCTCCAACCGGATTATCATGTCTTTAGCCTTAACAAGGTTTTCATCATTAGAAAAACTTACCTGCAGCTCAAAGGCCGTTTCAGAAGCTTCAAAATCTTTGCTGCACAAGAAGATATGTCCTTTGTAAAGAATTATATTATGGGCAGGATGCCGGGAGATGCTGATATCCGCTAGCAGATTTATGACAGTCTGGACCAATAAAATATTTAGCCCATTATAACCAAAAAAATGTTACGATTTTTACTATTTTGATGTCCATATGCTATGAATATCCCCTTTATAAAGTGATATTATAAGATTAAGAGGTTGGGATATTTTTGTATATTAGGAGGTTATCAATGGTTGCTAAAAATATTTTGATTATAACCGGAAGCCCCAGGGCTAACGGCAATAGTAATAATCTTGTAAAAGCCTTTGCCAAGGCAGCTTCTGCCGCAGGACACAAAATCGAGTATTTCGATGCGGCTAAGGCCGATATGCATGGGTGTCACGGAGACCAGAACTGCTTTAAGACCGGTCACTGCGGACTTAAGGATGACGGTGTAAAAATGCATGAGCTCATGGCATGGGCCGATGTTCTTGTATTGGCTTCCCCGGTTTACTGGAAGGGCTTTACTTCCTGGATCAAGCGGGTCATCGACCGTTTCTACGTATATGCTTCTCCCAAGGGACGGGCCAACTGCACCGTAAAGGAGACTTATCTGATCGCTACTGCCGGCAATCCAGATCCGGCTGTATTCGATGCCATGAAGCAGGAATTTGACCTGGTTAATAAGCTTCTTGATTTCCGTTGCGCGGGAAAACTGCTGGCAGGCGGACTCAAGGGACCAGAAGACTATAAGGACCATCCCGAGTATATACAGCAGGCCGCTGACCTTGGCTTCAAGGTAGGTCTGGAAAGTGAGATGGCAAGGACTGCATTTTCAACAAGGAAGAGTCTGCGGTCCCAGTGGAAGAGCATCTAGCCGGGTTTTTTAAATCCTGGCATCTCAAAGCCACAGCCACCGGCTGACCCCCATGGTCAGACCAGGCCGGCCTTAACCATAGAAAAAGCAAAACAGCTGTAATGGATCAACAGGTCCTTACAGCTGTTTTTTTAATGGTATTTCTTCTTACTATGTGGTACATTCCAGATAGGCGATAAAAGCTACTGAAAGATAACTATGAGAGGAAGGAAGCATGCATATCAGACATTTCTCAGACGCAGATGCTGCGGAACTTTCAGCCCTGATAAGACAGACCCTCAAGGTGACCAACAGCAAAGACTACCCCCCGGCCATGATCGAAGACCTGGTGAAAACCCACACGGAAGATTATCTGAAACAAAGAGCGGCCCAGACCCATTTTTATGTGTCAGCAGACCAGAGCCGTATCCTGGGATGCGGTGCCATCGGTCCCTGGGATGGGAGAGGGGATGAATGCTGTCTCTACAGCATCTTTGTCCATCCTGACTGGCAGGGACGGGGTCTGGGAAGATTCATCATAGAACGGCT
>CAMOZD010000323.1 GCA_946630645.1 uncultured Lachnospiraceae bacterium | reverse complement strand
GTTCTGCTTCCCTGCCTGGTCCGGAGGCTGCTTCCCTGCCTGGTCCGGGGACTGGCCGCCTGTCCGGGGCCGGTCATCCAGGAATTCCAGCCGCCAGTGATAACGCCCCTTTTCATCCTTGGGATCCTTCTCATAATAGAAATATGCAGTAAATTTATTTCCTTTCTTGCTGACGCAGCCCCTGAGGCCCACCTTGCCATGCTCTAACAGAATCTTAACCATGTCATAGGTGACTTTTTTGCCCAGGCTGTTAATCAGCCGGTCATTCTTCCAGACGGCGTACTTACAGCCTGACTTCCAGTTAGAGCAGCCAAAGACCCGGGCCGTCTCCATCACGGGACTGCCGCACTCGGGACAGATTCCCACAGGCTCCTTGTGAAGGGGCTCTGTCTGAGTCAGGTCTCCCATGCTGTCATCGGCCTTCACTCTGGCGACGGCATCGACTACAAAATCCTTAATCAGCGAAAGGAAGTCATCTTGAGTATACTTTTTCCGTTCAATATCTGCAAGGGTTTTCTCCAGCCGGCCTGTGTATTCCAGGTCAAAAAGCTCCTGGGCCGGAAAATGCTCCACCATCATACGGCCCAGGTCCGTACAGGTCAGGCTCTTCCCCCTGGCCTTGATATAGCCGGCTGTCTTAAGCTTCTTGATGGTCTCGGCCCGGGTGGCCGGGGTACCGATGGAAAAGCCGCTTAAGATGGCCATCATCATCTCTTCTTCGTCCTTTTCCTCATACTTCTTTCCGCAGGTCTCCATGACCTTTAAAAGGGTTTTTTCCGTGTGAGGCTTGGGCGGCTTGCGCTCAACCTCGTTAATCTCGGATTTAACGATGGGCAGGACCTGGTCCTTTTCCACAGGAGGCAGGAGGACTTCCCTGGAATCCACGCCTTCTATCAGCTTCCAGCCGGGTTCCAGCTGGACCTTGCCCTTGGCGATGAACAGGCCCTTGACCTGGGGAGCCTCTTTTACCTTGAGCCGCAGAACAGTGTCCTCAGAGACAGCCAGGGGCATAAACTGGGCCAGAAAGCGGTTGCGGACCGCATCGTAAACCTTCTGTTCCTGGTCACTTAGATTTTTTGGCAGGACATAGGTGGGGATAATGGCCGAATGGCTCTCCACTTTTTTGCTGTCAAAAAGTCTCTTGCCGGTATGGAACTTCATCTGGTCCTCCAGGGGATGCCCCTTCTTGTGGACACCCAGCACCTTGGCCGCCTTGCCCTTAAGACTTTCATCCAGAACCACGCTTGCCGTTCTCGGATAGGTGATCAGCTTTTTCTCATAGAGGTCCTGGGACGTTTTTAAAACCTTGTCAGAGGTCCAGCCCCTGTACTTGCCGGTGATATAGCCCTGGAGGCCGGAAAGATTAAAAAGATATGGAGGGTATTCCTTTTTCTGAGTCACTTTTTTGGAAGTGACCCGGGCTTCCTTGCCCTCAATCTGCTTTTTGATCTCCTGGAGGTCATCCCTGCTGTCAAACTTGTCAGTCTCCTTGCCCTCCTGGTCTTTTTCATGGTAAAAACCGTCAAAGTGCTTCTTTTCCCCGGTCTCAAAAGTAGCCTTAAGCCGGTAGTACTTTGTCACTTTAAAATTCTCAATCTCCTTGTCCCGGTCATAGATGATCTTGAGGGTGGGCATGAGAACCCGGCCCACATTAAGAAGCTTAGACCCGGCCACGGACCTGTATTTGAGGGTGGCCACGGAGGTCAGATTAATGCCTATGAGCCAGTCGGCCAGCTGCCGGCCGAAACCTGCGTCATGGAGGGGCTTCATCTCAGAGTTGGGCCTGAGATTACTAAGGCCCCGGTTGACCTCCTCGGCGGTCCACTCATTGAGAAGAATCCTCTCCACCGGCTTGCCGGAATCAATGTAGTCCAGAATCTCATCGGCGATCACCTGGCCCTCCCGGTCATCATCGGTGGCGGATATGATGGTCTCCACATCCTGCCTTTCCATGAGGCTGCGGATGATCCCCATCTGGCGGACCACGCCGGCGTCTGCCTTGTCGCGGTTGGAGGAATCGGTTTTCAGTTTATATTGGAAATGTTCCGGGATGTAGGGGAAGCGTTCCATCCGCCAGACCTTCATGGAGGGGTCATAATCCCTGGCATCGTAGAGCTGGAGCAGGTGGCCGAAGGCCCAGGTAATGACATAGGAATCCCCCTCAAAGTAGCCGTTGCGTCTGCTGCTGGAAGTGGCGTCGGCAATATTCTTTGCCACGGAAGGCTTCTCTGCTATAATCAGTTTTTTCATTGATGTCACCATCCTTACATATGCACTGAAGGAACGGGTCACAGCTGCAGCCGGAAATGTAATCTCCCTGCTGATACAGCATCCGCCCACAAAATGCCGGAAGGTCTCCGTTTTTGTGGGCGGCTTATCTTTCTTTCCTGTCAATCGGAAATGCCCCGCTTGAAGAGCGGGTTACTATTCAAAAATCATGAATCAATGGCAGGGAAAACAAGCTTTACTGTCTTCCCGGGGTCTGCGGGACAGGACCTGTCCTACTGGCCTTCGTAGATGGGGTACTTGTCTGTGAGTTCCTTGACGATAGCATCTGCCTCCTC
>CAMOZD010000322.1 GCA_946630645.1 uncultured Lachnospiraceae bacterium | reverse complement strand
TGGCTGCGTCATCCTCGTCCTCTAAGCGTACCAGGGGCGGCTGGCTGGGGCAGTCTGCCACGAGCTCTCTGTAGCTTTCTGCAAAGGTAGGACAGCTGTCTCCCACGTAAATCAGGAGGCGGCCCTTGCTGAGCTTCTCTTCGATGGATTCGATACGGCCTATAAACTGGGGACCAAAGAAAATCACATGGACCTCAGCCAGATCAGCACAGTACTTGATCTCCCTGGCGTCAAAACGGAAGTTAAAGGGCACAGCGATGGCGCCGCTCTTTAAAATACCAAAATAAATAGGAAGCCATTCCAGGCAGTTGAACATGAGGATGGCAACCCGGTCTCCTCTTTTGATTCCCCGGCTCAGCAGCATGTTGGCAACACGATTGGCCTTCTCATCAAAGACGCTCCAGGTAATCTCACGGCGGTAGGGCTCTGACGAAGTCTGCTGAACCAGATCGAACTCTTTCCAGGTCCTCTTCATGGTATCCTTGACCATGGGATTCAGTTCAACCAAAGCTACCTCATCACCGTATAATTTACAATTTCTCTCCAATAAATCTGTTACAGGCATAATTGACACTCCTCTTTTTTACGGGTTCCTACCCGTTATTTATCTTATTTTACGAATCCACCCAGCCCTGTTTTTATCCACAGAGCCATGGATTTACAGATATATTAAATATCTTCTTCCTCGCTGGCACTTGTATACTTTATTGCTTTTTCTCTTTAATACTTTTTAACTTTTTATCTTTTATGCTTTTTCTCTTTTATCTATTAAAGTACTCGTCCTCAAATAACTTAACATAACCACTCAAAAAAGTCAATACAAGTCCCATTTCTTCCAGTTATTTCATTTACACCCTGATTCATTCCAGTTATTTCATTTACACCCCTGATTCATAAATACTGCTGAAGATCCGGGACCTAATTCCCGAATTCCTTTGACAGTCATGGCCTTTTGCATTATCATTATTATTGTTATTCAAAATAGTATAGATAAACCTATAGAAATGAGGAAAATGATATGTTAAATGAAAGAATGGTGGGTCTGGGTACCCAGCGGTCTGTGATCCGTGAATTATTCGAGTACGGCAATAAAAAGATTGCTGAAGTGGGACCTGAATTAGTCTTTGACTTCTCCATCGGCAATCCCAGTGTACCGGCTCCGGCCCTGGTCAATGAGACAGCTTCCCGGATTATCAATGAGATGGATCCTATCACCCTCCACGGTTATACCAGTGCCCAGGGCGATGCCACAGCCAGGAAAATGATTGCTGATTCTGTCAACAGACGCTTCGGTACAGACTTCACAGGAGATAACTTCTACCTCACTGTAGGTGCCGCAGCAGCCCTCTGCTGCTGTTTCCACGGCATTTCCAATCCAGGGGATGAGATCATCGTCTTCGCCCCTTATTTCCCGGAATACAAGGTATTTATTGAAGGAGCAGGCGCCACCATGAAGCTGATTCCTGCTGATACTGAAGCTTTCCAGATTGACTTTGATACCTTTGAGCAGGCCATCAATGAGAAGACCAAGGCTGTCCTGGTCAATTCTCCCAATAACCCTTCAGGTGCTGTTTATTCCGCAGAGACTATAAAGAAGCTCGCTTCTATTCTTGAGGAA
This sequence comes from uncultured Lachnospiraceae bacterium, assembly GCA_946630645.1. GTDB lineage: Bacteria > Bacillota > Clostridia > Lachnospirales > Lachnospiraceae > Anaerobutyricum. Next base: position 957 of record CAMOZD010000322.1, on the reverse strand, counting down.
AAATCTGCCCAGTATGGACATCCCATCTACCTGATTGCCGACGAGCCTTACCGGGAGATCGCCTTCGAGGGCGTGGAGGTTCCCTATCTTCCTAATTACTACGATAACACTTTAGTATGCTATTCCTGGTCCAAGTCCCTCTCCCTTCCCGGAGAAAGACTGGGTTATGTTCTGGTTCCCAATGCCATGGAGGACTTTGAACTGGTCTATGCAGCCATTGCCGGAGCCGGCCGTTCTTTAGGCTATGTATGTGCCCCCGGTCTTTTCCAGCGGGTCTGCGCCTACTGTGCTGACGAGACAGCTGATATCTCTGTCTATGAGACCAACCGCAACCTGCTGACCAAGGGTCTCAGGGACATGGGCTACTCCGTAGTAGAACCGGGCGGAACATTTTATATTTTCCCCAAAACCATCATTCCTGATGATATCGCTTTCTGTGAGCGGGCCAAGCTTGATTACAATCTCCTGATTGTACCCGGAACCGGCTTCGGCTGTCCCGGACATACCAGAATCTCCTACTGCGTACCTACAGAGCGGGTAGAAAGATCCCTGGAATACTTTGATAAACTGGCCAGGTCCTACCGCTGATGATTATTGATTTTCATACCCATATTTTCCCGGACAAGATCGCTCCGGCCACGGTGAAACACCTGGCCGGTGAGGCCCGGATCCACCCCTTTACTGACGGCAGTGCCGGTGCACTCTGCTCTTCTATGACGGCATCTTCTGTAGACTGGTCTGTCAACCTTCCGGTGATGACCAGTGGAGGTCAGGTAGAAAAGGTAAATGCCTCTCTCCTCAAAAAGAGAGACCTTTTTAAAGACAAGCATATCATCTGCTTTGGCGGCATGCATCCGGATTGTCAGGACTACCGGTCCATCCTCCGCTGGCTGCGCAGGGAAGGTGTCGTGGGTATCAAACTTCATCCGGCCTACATGTGTATCGACCTCAACGATC
>CAMOZD010000321.1 GCA_946630645.1 uncultured Lachnospiraceae bacterium | reverse complement strand
TTGCCCTGCCTCTTGGCCTTCCTTCCTCCACAGGCATCGCAGTAGTAGCAGCGCTCACGGAAACTCTCCACCTTGCGCAGTTTCTCACAAAAAGGCGTGAAATTACTGTGCCTGGTGATGGGCTTGCCATTGTAATCCACAGTGACAAAAGCAAGATCTGTGGCCTTGGCCCAGTTATCCTGCAGGTCCTGCAGCTCCTTCACATTTACAACGTCTTCTATATTAATATTGGCCTTAGCAATATTATTTTTTGCCAATCTACAATCCCCTCCATATTAATATCCCGGTAATACACGATCTGGAAATGCTCAGCTTTTCTTTCTTTTTCTCTCATACTTCATGAGATACTTATGCGCCTGCTCAGCACAGTTTCTGGCATCCACAGTAAAACAGTCCGCGCCAATTTTTTTTGCCCTGGCTTCATCGAGACCATAACCGCCAACCATAATATAAACCTTGTCCCGGATTCCCTTAATCTGGAATTCGTCGACCACCGCCTGCATATCCTCGGCACTGCCCGGCAGAATCCCACTCAGGCAAACCACCTTGGCCTTGCAGGCCAGGGTTTCATCCAGAAACTTCTGGGGTGATATATTCACTCCCAGATCAATCACCTGAATATCCTTACTCTGCATCATCAGCTTCACCAGATTCTTCCCGATATCATGGACGCCGCCGTTGACAGTCCCCAGGACCACCGGACCCAGTTCCTTGACCGGCCGCCGGCCAGTGTAGCTGTTAAGGGCCGAGACCCCTTGATCCAGAGCCCGGGTGATACTTAAAATCTCCGGCACTCCCACTTCCTCAACACGGAACCGTTCTGTAATCTCTTCCATGCCATTGAGAAAGCCTTCTTTCAGGATTGTCTGGTAGGACTCGCCTTCATCAAGAGCCATATTCACGAGATCTCTCACCCGTTTGCCCTGCCCTCTCTTCAGAGAGTCTATAATCTCATCAATCGTTGTGCCCATATGATCCTCCAAGTAGTAAATCTATGTTACCACTTTCATTCTATCCTTTTTTGTTTAAAAAAGCAAATTTTTATCGATGTTTTGACAAAAAAAAATTTTTCTCCATAAATTTCCACAAATTTTCTTTAGATTTTATGTAGCTTTTATCTATTTTAATTGGAAACAAACAAATAAAGGGTTCAAAAAAAGGGAGAGCCACCCAGCAATTTGCAAAAAATTGCAATAACCGGGGACTCTCCCTGATATGTTAATATTATACTTTGGAAATGTGTCACCATATACCCTGTCAGCTCACCGGCTGCCAATGGTGAATCCCAAAGAATCCACCAGGCCGGGCAGACCTCTTATACCAGAGGCAGCTTTTCCAGCTTCCAGATATCCCTCACATACTCCTCGATGGTACGGTCAGAGGAAAACTTGCCGCAGCTTGCTGTCTGCAGCATAGCCATGCGGGCCCATCTGGCCTCATCCCTGTAGGCTTCGTCCACACGCTTGTGGGCATTCTTATAGGAATCAAAATCGAGAAGGATAAAATAAGTGTCCTTGTCAAGAAGTTCATTGTAGAGTTCCCTGAACAATTCCGGATTCTGGGGGGAGTAATATCCATTCACAAGCTGGGTGAGCACCTGGCGCACATCCTGGTTGCGGTTAAAGATATCCCTCGGATAGTAATCATGGTTCTTCTCATGTTCCATGATCTGCTCTGCAGAACATCCAAAGATGAAGGCATTCTCCTCGCCCACTTCTTCAACGATCTCCACATTGGCACCATCCATGGTTCCGATGGTGGGAGCACCGTTGAGCATAAACTTCATATTTCCTGTTCCGGAAGCCTCCCGGCTGGCAGTGGAAATCTGCTCGCTGACATCCGCTGCCGCGAAGATCAGCTCGGCGTTGGAGACACGGTAATCCTCGATGAATACCACCTTGATCTTACCGTTGATGGAGGCATCATTATTAATGCGGTCCGCCACGGAATTAATCAGCTTAATGGTAAGTTTGGCCGTACGGTAACCAGCCGCTGCCTTGGCACCAAAGATAAAGGTTCTCGGAACGATATCCATATCCGGATGTTCCTTAATCTGGTTATAGAGATACATAACATGAAGAATATTCATGAGCTGGCGCTTGTACTCATGCAGTCTCTTAACCTGGCAGTCGAAGATGGACCGGGGATCCACATCGATATTATTGTGGTCCTTGATATATCTGGCCAGACGAACCTTGTTCTGGTACTTGATATTCATGAACTCTTTCTGACATTTCACATCATCCACATAAACCTTAAGTTCTCTAATGTGGGAGAGGTCCGTGATCCACTCGTCGCCAATCTTACTGGAAACCCATTTTGCCAGAAGGGGATTACCATGGAGAAGGAACCTTCTCTGGGTGATACCGTTGGTCTTATTGTTGAATTTCTCCGGCATCATCTCATAGAAATCTTTCAGTTCCCTCTTCTTGAGAATCTCTGTGTGCAGACGGGCTACACCATTGACAGAGAAACTGCCGGCGATGGCAAGATTAGCCATGCGCACCTGACCGTCATAAAGGATGGCCATCCTGGCAATCTTTTCCTGGTTACCCGGGTAGCGGGCCTGGATGTCATTTACAA
>CAMOZD010000320.1 GCA_946630645.1 uncultured Lachnospiraceae bacterium | reverse complement strand
GCAGGTCAAGGAAGAGATCCTTACTACTATCAGCAAGGGCCTGGCCAGTCAGGATATTAACAAGGCCATCCATTGTATCTGGTATTGTATCAATACGGCTTCCAACCGGGTGGAGCCGGAGGAGATCGCGTGGCTGAGAGAATTATCCAGTGACCAGAAAGCGACCCAGGTTCCAATCATCATTGTTCTGACCCAGTCCTTCTCCAAAAAAAGAGCAGGGGCCCTGAAGCGGCTGCTGCTGGAGGAGAATCTCAATGTGGTCCAGATTGTCCCTGTACTGGCTGAGGATTATGAGATTGATGAAGAATATGTTGCCAAAGCCTATGGTCTGGACCTACTGATTCATGTCATGGGAGAGGCCCTTCCCGAAGAACTGATGGACACTCTGCAGAATGTACAGATCGCGAGTCTGGCAGAAAAAAAACGACGGGCACAGAAGATCATAGCAACGGCCACTGTTGCAGCAATCGGTGAGGGAGCTGCACCGATTCCGCTTTCTGACTGTGCCATGCTTATTCCTACCCAGCTCTCCATGATCGCGTCTATCACTGCTATTTTTGGATTTGATGTTAATAAAAGTATACTGACAGCCTTCATTTCCTCAACTCTGGGAACCGGAGGAGCCACTATTCTGGGCAAAACCATTGTGGCCAATATGGTTAAGCTGATTCCCGGTGTCGGAACTGTGGCCGGCGGGGCCATATCCGCCGGAACGGCCGGAGTGATTACAGCAGCCCTTGGGGAAGCCTATGTGGGCATCATGTCCCTGGTTTTCAGTGGAGAGATGAATCTGGAAGACCTGAGCACCAGGAAAGGCAGGAAAGCAATGTCAACCCTTTTCAGGGAGGAGTTGCAGAAGAGGAGATGAAAAGTACCTGCCGGCAGTACAGGAATAGATTTTTACAGGGTTTGAAGAGGTTGAATCTGTATGGAAAATAAAGAGCAGAAACTATCAACCAGGGAGCTTTGGGGAAAACTTTTTAAGGCTCCCACAGTTGATGGATACTCGGGACAAGGGAATATGCATCTCCGGAACAGTATGGTTGATAAGGCCTATCATTTGAAAAACTATAGTGAGCAGAGAATAGGCGGCTCTTATGCAGGAACAACGACACGGTCTTATCAATGGCAAAACGGAAAAATGGTCAGAGTTATCAGCCGTGAGTCAGGAGGAGAAGGCACATAGAATACAGGCAGCTTCTGTCCAGTGATCTGGTGGTCCATTCCGGTCCGGAAAGTCCCTATTACGGAAAATCCCTTTTGGAGCCAGAAGACCTGGACCGGTGCAGCTGTATCCAGATGGAGGATGACTTCTTTTCCGTGGAAGACCTGCTGATGACCCACAAGGATTTTTATTCCGGCCGCCGGCGTCTGCGCAAGGTGGTGAGGACCAACAGTAATCATCTGATGATAAGGATGTTGCAGCAGACAGACCTCTGTAATATCGGCAGCTACTGGATGAGAGGCGGCTATGGGGACAGACGCTTCTCCATCTCTGTGGTAAATGGCTTTCAGGGTATGGTATCTTTTGGCTATCTCAGTCCTGCCGGTAAAAGCCTGAGCAGGGAGGCAGAGGAATTCCTGGACCGGCTGCGGACCAGGCTGGAGGAGGACAGAAGCCGGAACAGCTTATAAGGAATCTTATGCCAGATCGTCTATATCTACAATATCGTCCATGGCCAGCCGGGTCCCGTCTATGGTGAGAGTTTTGCTGAGGACCGGGTCCACCTGGCTGACCGGTCCCCGGACCGTCCGGTAGCTTCCCTGGTGGCCCCAGGCTTCGTTCTCCGGGTCCGTACAGGGACAATAGTATGTGATGACGGCCTGGGGAAAGGACTGCCTCATGGCCTTCCGGCTTCTGGCCAGCCGGCAGAGCAGGGAGATCTTCCGGTCCAGGTCTGCCTTTTTCCCTTCATCCAGTTCTCTGCGGTCTTCATAGAGAACCTCCTTGTTGGCTATGCGCTGGTCGAAACCGGCCAGGGCGTCGAAGGGAGCGAAAATCTTAGCCCTTTTGGCGCAGGACATGGAAGGGTGACGGAGGCGGAAGGAGGAAGTCTTCCTATGGCGGGGCCGGCCCTTGCGGAAAACTTCCCTGTAGGGAAAGTCTGCCGGCATGGCCATGTAACCGGGGACGGAAATGGCCTCCGGACCGGACCCGGTAAGGGTGGATGAGTGGGTGTGGATAGTTGTCATGACTGGTCCCTCCTTTTTTTTCAGTTTTGGCTGGACATTTTCTGTTATTTGCTGCCTGGACTGGCGGCCTGCAGGCCGGAAGCCGGCAGGTCAGGCCTTGTGCCCTCCAATCTGGGTATTTCTCTCCATCATGGTGGCCCCTTCTAACAGGTTGGTCCCCTTGATCAGGGCATTCTTGCCATAGCGGCTGCGGATGGCCAGCATGGCTCCCTGGATCCTTTTTTCCCGGTCCAGGGCCTGGTAGTCCGTGAAAAGGTCAAGCTGGAAATAACCGTCATCCTCCCGGATATCCATGGCACTGACCCCCAGCTTGCGGAAGAGGAGCCGGTGGTCAGACCTGTGGTCGAACTGCCCGAGAAGGGCGGAAGAGATGAGGGAGAAGGAATTACCGGCCT
>CAMOZD010000319.1 GCA_946630645.1 uncultured Lachnospiraceae bacterium | reverse complement strand
AGCCGGGCCTTCTGGGAAAGGCCTTGGCCCGTAAAGTATTGAGAGCAGCCTGGTAATCCCGGTGCCTGATATCAGGAAAGGCCTTTAAAAGCCTCTTTGGCCCGAAAAAGGCATCGGAATTCATCAACTCCTGCTTCTTTTCATTAATCCTGGTCTGCAGGTCACGACTTTTCAATTCCGCCTGGTCTTTTACCTTACTCACATTCTTTTCGACCTTGAGGGTATCATTACCCAGCTTCTGGCTGAGACCATCGCTGACCCGCCTAAGCTCCTGCTGCAGCTTATCCAGCTCAGATAACTTTTTATTAAATCCTGCCACAATCATGACAGTAACCAACAGGTCCAAAGCCAGGATCGCATAGCAGACGGCCAGGATGACCCAGCCCACAGACGGGGGTATCTCCAGACGGCTGTCCATCTCTATGACTGGCTGAAGGATCAGAACTACGAAAAGGATGGCTGCTCCCCAGATCAGGCTGAAACAGAGGCAGATATAGCCGTGGAAATTAAAGGGTTCTTTACTGTAGTCCCACCACCTGGCATGAAAAAGCACATCCAGCAGCCAGCCGGCCAGCAGCTCCACTGTCGTAGCCAGAAGCACACCAAAAACATAGAGAATGAGGATACCTACCAGGTCATTGCCCTGGGCCAGACTGGCTCCGGTGATTCCCAATCTCTCTGCCAGGGGTGACTTGGTCAGTATGAAGACAGCCAGGACTCCGAAACCGTAGACAGGACAGACAGGACCGCAAAGAAAGCCCCTGTTAACCACCTTGCCTCTCTTTACTGCCTGGTAGACCACCTCCAGACACCATCCAAGGAAGGAGTATACCAGGAAATATCCTGCCATCTCATAATATGTCATACCTGCTATCATCAGTCTTTCCTCCAAGTTTATATTTTAGTTTGACATGCCTGCCTTATGCATATTCATTGAATCATTCCTGAAGTCTACAAGTCTAAATCAATCGAATCATTCCTGAAATCCACAAGTCAAAACAAATTTGGTTTGTCCTGAAGATCACAGACCAAATAACAATTAATAATATCATTAATTAAAAAATCTCTCAAGAACAAGCTTGGAAATCATAAAGTATCTGCCAGTAAATCCTGTCTATAAAATGAGAGACCCCCTGGTCCTCATACACCAGGAGGTCTTCCATGGATACCTGCAGCAGCCGTGACAGGGCCAGCAGGTTATCTACTGTGGGCAGGCACTCGCCGTGCTGCCATTTGTATATGGCCTGGGGATACTCGAAACCAAAATAGGTCTGGAGATCCCGGACGGTCATACCTGCCTTGCGGCGCTGCCATTCAATACGGCGGCCGGTCTCAGGCAGGTTTATCACAGGATATGCGATTGTTACAGCCATAGCACCATCCTCCCTTTTAAATATAGAAATATAAAATAGTTTCATAGAAGAAGTATTATATCTATTTTCCACAGATTTATCAAGGAGAAAAAGCTGAACCAGTGAAAAAAAGGGTTACTAGGAAGAGTAATCAGAGGCCAGTTAAGACGGAGTCCCAAAGACCCGGCAATCCAGGGCCGGCCTCAGGCGTGAATCATGGTATAGCGGCCGCTATTCAAGACCCGAAGCATATGGTCCATGGGCGTGATATTGCCATCAAATTTGTGGCCCATGGAGGCAGTGGAGGCACCGCTGGCAAGGGCTGTCCCCTTGTTCCTGCCCCTTACCGGCGTCTGCATGTGCCAGCTGTTAACATTTTGAAATACTACCGCAGGCATCCGGTAGCCGGAGGCCTCAAACCGCTCTTTGGCCTGGTCATAGACCGTTTTATCCGCATTTTCCATGCAGGAGTCAAACTCCATATCTGAGAAAATGTAGATTACCTGGGGCATCTCCTCCTGCTTTGCCTGCTACTTGACAGCAGTCTCCAGGAGCAGTTTGAAGACTGCCTCCAGGTTGGTGCTTCCTCCCCAGGGCAGGGTGGAGAGGTACTTAAGCTTATCACGGAGAGTCTCCCCATGAACTTCTACCAGCTGGTGGCCACATGTCTGAGAAGGGTCCGGAAGAGCTTTCTCTCTCCCATACCTCCCCGGATATCCCGCAGATGAAATAATAGTTTCATGGCTAAATCCGGTGTCTCTATATAAGCCCTGTCGAAAAGCCGGATCTGATCATCCGCCTTACGATAGCGCATCCCTCCTGCTACAGCAAAGAAATCAAGACAGGCCTGACCACTGCTGGCATAGGACTTTGCTCCATTTAAAGTTCTGGTGCAGCTGGATTCCAGTTTTAATTGATTCAGATAACCCATCTCAATTCCTCCTTTTTTCTACAAAATATATGGACCTCCCCATAAAAGACACAAGCTGTGTCAGGGGAGATCCATGAACAGGTAAATTACCGGATATTTGGGTGCAGACGCTTTGACTGGACTGATCTTAAATAGTACTTTGGCAGTTTCCTTTAATCTCATAACCCATCTTATTATCGCTTTGCTGTATGCGCCTGAATCCGGCAGGAAAACCTGTCTGGTCACAAACCGGCTTTATGGCCGGCTGCCCGGGGCAAAGAAGCTCTTTATCCGGGACGACCTTATGATAACAGAAAAAAGTGGAAC
>CAMOZD010000318.1 GCA_946630645.1 uncultured Lachnospiraceae bacterium | reverse complement strand
TCAGAGATGGACAAACCCTTTACCGTCTCCGGATCGAAAAACGATTCCAGCTGCAGGAAAATGATATTGGGCTTTCTGGAATTCTTCTTATTTTCCCTGGCAAGCAGCTTCTTCTCCTTCTTCCTGACCTTTTTCAAAAGTTTTTCTACCTTGGTCCTGGAGTAATCGATAGGCCGGTCAATTCCCGTATCAATGGCTGTGACAACAAAACCATAAGCAACTCCGTAATCCCTGTAGCCGGCAATCAGATTGTCAAAACGGTTGATCAGCTGACCCTTGCCTACCCCCACATAGGTGGCAAGCCCCAGACAGGCCCAGATAAAGGCAGTCAGCACAAAACCGCTTCGCTTGTCACAGCTGGAACTGACAGGGGCATAAAGGAATAGCATGACTGCCCCCATGATCACCATAGTGAGCAGGAAGACAGCCCCCAGGATCTGCCAGACCGCCAGATAAGACCGGGCAATTGGCAGGATAGACTTGATGATCGTCAGGTCCACCGCCGTAAAGGGTGTTTTTCTGTTGGCCAGCACAGCCGCATTGGCTCCTCCGATGAGCAGCCAGCCAAGGATAATCATCACATAAGCAAAAATGCGGTGTCTGACAAGAAATACCACAGAGAGACTGGCAAAGATGATCAGGCCGTTAAAAAGGAAGACAAAGGTCCTCTCCTCAATAAAACGGACCACTTCTTCAAAGGTCCGCCTCTCCGTGTATTCCAGAAATATATTAATACATAGGGTCAGCACGAGATTCATGGCCAGCAGGCGCAAATGCGCCCTGCTGAAGATCCCCTGCCGGTAATTGTTTTTCTCAGTCATATTATTAATCCTGTATGAGGGTAGCCTGAACGATAAATCTGCCGTCCTCCGTCGAAGAAGTACAGGTGGACAGGGTCAGAATCCTGTCCGCAGGTTCTACCCCCGTATGGTAGAGGGACTTGTCCACTGCCTGGTCCAGGTAGTCAGCAAAGCCCTGCTCCGACCCAAACCCGACCGTATAGACATCCTGGTCCTTTTGGACACTGATCTCCCTGGCAGAGAAAATCCGGTACTCCATAGCCCCTCCGGGCCTGATGACCCAGATGATCTGTCTCTTCCTGTAATCTGCCTTGTCATTATAATTAGTATCGTAATAAGTCTTCAGAAAGCCAAACATCTTTCCGGACTTCAGATTATGGCCATAGATGATACTATTGTCAGACCGGAAATCCGGCCTGCAGAGGGCATCAAGAAATATGGCCCCGGTAAAATTCTTCTTACCCTCAAAGGTGTAATTCAGATAATGAAAATTATCCTCTCCCTGTACAACCGGGTAGCTGATTTCAGAATCAGGAATATAGAGCCAGGCTACGATCTGGGGATTTATCTTTCTCAGGGCATCAAAATCCACCTGGACCGGACAGAGATCCGGTCCGGACTCTCCGGTCCCACCCTTCTCCTTTTTCCTGAAAGTGACTTGCTGCCTTAGCTGCTCATATTCCTTCTCACCACCATGGTAGCCCTGGTACATCCCCCAGAGCTTCCAGGCAGCAAAACAGAAAACGGCGGCACAAATCAGCAGCATGATATCTGACAGAATATGGCCCCCTCTTTTTCTGTTGATGTCACTTTTCATTTTACCCATAGGCTGCTGCTCCTTATTTCAGACGGAGGGGCAGACCGCTGACCGACAGGTAGACTTCATCACTGAGTGAAGCCAGCACCTGGTTGGCCTTGCCGGCAATATCACTGAAAATCCTTCCCAGCCGGTAAGCAGGTACCAGACTCATGCCGACCTCATTGGTCACAATAATCAGATTCTTGTTCTCATCCCGGATCCCTTTGATCAGATCTGAGAGCTCCATGATAACCTCACTCTCCAGGTCTTCAATCTCCCTGCTGCTGATCTCATCAAAGTCCCTTTCCTGGTCTTCAAACAAAATATTAGTAATCATCACCGTCACACAGTCAAGCAGAACCGTGGACTTCTCCGTGTGCCGGACAATCTGGCCCAGATCACGGTAGCCCTCATAGGTTCCCCACTCTGCATCCCGTCTCTCCTGATGCCTGCGGATGCGGTCCTTCATATCCTCATCCACCGGTATGGCAGTCGCAAGATATAGTACACTTCTGCCGCCGCACTCCTTCGCCTTCTCCTCGGCGATCACACTTTTTCCACTGCGGCTTCCCCCTGTAACCATAATCACTTTAGACATATATACCGCCTCCTAACAACATGAAGCCTAAACTTGCTGATACAAAACAATACTATTAGCATATCCTCATTATAAAATATCCTTATAGAAAAAATATTTTATAACAAGTCCTTAATCTTTTTGCCCGGCATCTCTTAACAGACCGGTCCGGGATTAAAGTCCCCTTCCGGCCCCGGTATCCACTCCCAGTACAGCTCTCTCCGCCTTCATCATATAGTAGAGACTGACTCCCGCAGAAAGCATATACATCACTGTCTCCCCAATCATCTGGCCGACAACCAGATTGATGCTTGTAAACAAAGCCATCAGGGTCCTGGCATAGACGGCAATCTGAAAGCCCTGGGACCAGGTTACACTCTTACCATCGGCCCCCCTGACAATGGTCTTGCCAATCAGAAGATAAAAGAGA
>CAMOZD010000317.1 GCA_946630645.1 uncultured Lachnospiraceae bacterium | reverse complement strand
TGGATTTGCTCCGGGGAAGCAGGGACAACAAATTTGAGAATGGGTTCAGTGATCTGATCAAAAGTAAATCCCCTTCTGCCTCCCCTGCCGCCTTCCAAGTCGGTCAGCCAGTCCGACCATTTATTCTCATATAAGATGTAATGATCTTTAGCCGTGTATACCACCCAGGCCATCTGAGGGAACTGCCGCTGTAATTCCCGGATCAAAGCTGCCGTCTCCATGGGCATGGGCATGGTCCAGACAATTTCTTTCTTTTCAAAATCATAGATGGACCCGCCATTATGAAGGATTGCCAGGCTGTTGGACGGTACTCTGAGCCATTCCGTGGTATCAATCACCCGGCCGGTACATATGGAAAAGCGGCCGCCCAGGTCCATGAATTCCCCAAGGGCAGCCCTGTTTTCCTCGCTGATTTCATTTTCCCGGTTCATCAGGGTTCCATCCAGGTCAGAAACCAGCAGAATATCAGAGAAGTCTTTTTTATTTTTCAAATAATCAGTCAGTTTCTTCATTGCTTTTCCCTCCAGACCGGTATTACTGCATAAATTTGCGGATCACGTCAAGAACCCCTTCTTCTTCGTTGGTCCCTGTAATATAGTCGGCCGCTTCCTTGACCTCTTCCATGGCATTTTCCATGGCCACGCCCAGACCCGCATAGCGGATCATGGGGATGTCGTTGCCCGAATCCCCGCAGGCGATAACCTGGTCCGGCCGGTAACCCAGCTCTTCCATCAGGAGGCCCAGGGAGTAGCCCTTGTCAATTCCCTTTGGCATGACTTCCCCGAAAAAGGGTTCCGAGGGAAAAAGATTTAAAATATCCCCGAACTGGTCTCCCAGCTTTTTAAGAATCTCCGCCACATATTCCGGTTCCCCACAGACCAGCAGCTTATTTAAGGGCCGGTCCAGCTGGTCAAGAAAATCCTCACAGACCTCCACAGGCATCTTGTTGGAATAAGCTTCCACCATGACGTAGCGGTTGGCTTCCCGGTTGACGATAATCTTATCTTTTTTGTAGGAAGTCAGACATACCCCGGGGTAGTCTTCAGCAATCCGCAGGGCCGGCTCGATCACCTGGTCCGGCAGCAGATAATTCTGGATAACCTCCATGGTCCGGCAATCCACTACCTGACCGGCATTAAAGCCCATGACATAGCCTCCCAGCTGGTCAAGCTTCAACTCTTTAGCCACCGGCAGGACCCCATAGACAGGACGGCCGGATACAAGAATTACCTTCTTTCCCTGCTTCATAATGTCAAACAAGGCCTCCTTGGTTCTTTCCGGTATTTCTTTTTTATTGTTGGTCAGGGTTCCGTCCAGATCCAGCGCAATCACTTCGTAACTCATAGGGCAGCCTCTCTTTCCTCAACTATTCTTTGTCTCTGTTTCAATATTATGGTTCCGGCACCGGCATGTCTCCGATCCGGACTCCTGTCATGTCTGCTGATATAGATTTGCGGACCTCTATTCCACAGACTCCTTGTCTCCTTCCACAAAGGGAGCTGCAGTCACAACCATTCTCAAAACCTCATTGCCCTCATTGTAGATTTTGTGAGCCTCACCTGGCTCTAAATGGATATAATCTCCCTTTTCCAGTCTCACAACCCGGCCTTCCACTTCCATGGTCACACAGCCTTCCAGGATAAAAAAGCTCTCCTGCATGACCCGGTGGACATGGGGGGACACCACATTGCCCGGCTGCAGCTGGACGATACCGAAATTCATTCTGGGGCCCTGCTCTAAATATTTGGGGCCATGGTCACCGTGCCTGTGCTCTCTCTCACTCTCATTCAAATAAAACATGTTCTCCTCATTTCTTCTTGGATAGGATCCATATTTTCTATTATAAGACCTTTCTAAAAACCTTTCTCGTAAATTAAGCGTCTCTTTAAAAAACCGGTCCTGCTTTCAAGCTCCCTCTCTGTTCCCAAAATATAATTCTAATAAAGCAAAAATACCCACTAGAAATAAACAGACCTCCACCCCAGGATGACTCCCGGACCAGAGGCCTGTATTATATGCTTCAGACCATCATAGATGCCTCATTGACCTTCAACCGGGAAAAGCCCTCTCCAGTCTCAATGACATCAGTGGTCCTTATGTGATTATTTATACAGCTCAACCAGCTTCTTCAGATGCTCGTAGCGCTCCATAGCCACTTCCTCGGACTTGGCAAAGAGTCTCTCTGCTCTCTCCGGGAACGGCTTAATAAGACGGGTGTAACGAGCCTCATTGTTAAGGAAGGCCTGGTAAGTTCCATCGCCTGGCTTGGAGGTCAGGGTAAATGGATTCTTGCCGGCTGCCTTCTTGGCCGGATCGAAGGAGAAGAGGTTCCAGTAGCCGGATGCTACAGCCTTCTTCATCTCATCCTGGCAGTGGTTCATACCACCCTTAGCGATACCGTGAAGTTCGCAAGGAGCATAACCAATGATAAGTGATGGACCTGGATAAGCTTCAGCTTCAGCAATTGCCTTAACAGCCTGAGCTGGGTTAGCACCAAGAGCGATCTGTGCTACATAAACGTAACCATAGCTCATAGCGATTTCAGCAAGAGACTTCTTACCGACTTCCTTACCAGCAGCAGCAAACTGACAAACTTCACCAATGTTAGAAGCCTTAGATG
>CAMOZD010000316.1 GCA_946630645.1 uncultured Lachnospiraceae bacterium | reverse complement strand
GTCTTCAGGGTATCCTCCGGATGATAGTAAAGATACCTCACTCCCAACAAAAGATTGGTCATAGGAGTGGCACCCCGGTATAAGTACTCGTTGCAGCCGCTGTAAAAGCCCATGCCGTCCATGGTCTTAACCATGCTGGCCGATGCCGTGGAGCCGAAGAGGCCTACAGTCCTGAAAGGATACCAGGTAGCCTCATCCACCATGAGGGTGGCAGCCAGCTCACTCCGGTAGAAGCTTCCATCATCCAGTTCTCTGGCCGCCTTATAGCCATCCTTGGTCCCGGAAAAGAATTTATCAATATCAATCTGGCCATTGTAGGCAAAGCCTGCGGCCGATGTGGCACACATTTCAATAATCACAGTCAGTGACAGAGCTGCCCTGTACCAGATTCTTCTCCTGGGTGACAAAAGACCCAGGAAAAGCAGCATGCCATAAAAGAGCAGCAGCATACCCATAATGCCATAAACCGAATCATCCAGCGGGTCTGTCCCTGTCTCCCGGGCCCAGACCATGAGGCCGATGGAGGCCAGGCAGGCCAGGCCTATATGCCAGTTCCTCAAACCCTCAGGATGATCCATGACATCCAGGAACATGGTCAGAAGAACAAAGCCCAGCAGGAAGGAAAACCGGTTGGGAATCCCGTACTGGTCATGGAAACCATGCCAGATAAAATTAAGGATGGTCTCACTGAAACTGATATAAAACAGGGCCAGTATAAGCAGTCTTTTTATCTTATCTCCGAGGGAGATCCTAGTGTTCAGAAAATACAAAAAGGCAGCCAGAACAACGAAGGCTCCCACGTAGAGATTGCCGGTCCCGTCAAAATTATCATGGGAGAGGGGGGTCGAAAAGGCAAACTGCCTGTTCACCAGGTCCTCAAAACCGGAGAGGAAGGAATGGCTGGGAAAGTCCAGCTGCTCCCCTGCCGCGGTCTGCCTGATCCCCAAGTAGGCCGGTATTAAAAGGATGGCAGCCATACCTCCGGCCAGGAGGGAATACCAGGCGAAAAGCAGCCCGCTCCGGAAAAAGTTCTTTACATTTTTAAAATGGATTGTAAAGAACCAGATTATTACAAAAATGCAGATCATAAAGCCGATGTAATAGTTACACAGCAGGGCAAAGAAAAGGGCCAGGCAGTAGAGCCTTCCGTCTTCCTTCTCCGCCAGTCTTTCCAGCCCCATAATGATTATGGGCAGGGCCATGATCGCATCAAGCCACATCACATTCCAGCTGTATCCCACCATGTAGCTGCACAGGGCATAGGCCGTTGCCGCCGCCGGGACGGCCAGACTCTGCTTCCGCACTCTGCCGGAAAAACAGATGCCGGCTGTCAGACCGCAAAGGGCAATCTTCAGACAGATGATCAGGCTGACTGCCCCGTTGAGCATGGTTTTGGGAAAAAGCAGGATCAGCAGGTTCAGGGGACTGGACAGATAATAGGCAAAAAGTGCCAGGAAATTAATTCCCAGTCCGGCCCTGAAACTGTAAAAAAGGGTCTCCCCACTCTTGATCTTGTCATAGAGGACAGAGAAGAAGGGCATGTACTGGTGAAGTCCGTCCACAATCACCAGGGAATTATGGCCAAAGGGCTGGATGCCAAAGCGGACCATGAGCATCAACATCATAAAAAGGGGCACCGCAAAGGACATCAATATCATATTGCTTCTGCTAAGCAGCTTATTAATTGGTATCATCCCAGTTCCTCCTCTGCCACTCTTTTCCTGAGCAGCCTCAGGCAACGTATCATATTAGCTCTTTTCTCTACCATAAATTTAACGTCCCCATGACTCATGGCAGTAATATTATCATCATGTCTCCGGTAATAGAGCAGGCATTCAGGCATAAAAAGAACCTTACCTGACAGCTCCGCCGTCATACCGATCCAGTAATCATGCATGTACATGGACTTTGGAATAGGGCAGATTCTCCTGACCAGCTTCCTGCGGAAGGCCATACAACAGCCCACATAGCTGTTTTTCACAAAGTTTTTAACCAGACCGGGACCACTCTTCCTCCAGTCAAACATGGTATAATCCTCGGAGATGTCCCCCTGGCTGTTAACAATCCTGGCATCGTGCACCAGGCAGAGCAGTTCCGGGTTCCTGAAGGCTTCCATAACTTTCTCAACCTTGTCCGGAGCCCATATGTCATCCTGGTCCGAGAGGAAAATGATTTCTCCCCGGCATCGCTTGATGGCATGCTCAAAATTCTTGACCACACCCTTGCCGGGTCCATGGACCAGATGGATCCGGGAATCTCCCTGGGCGTAGCTCCGCAGCAGGCCCAGAGACCCATCCTCCGCGCTGTCCACGGAAATGATCACCTCATCCTTCTCTCCCAGCTGCTTTAAAATAGAGTTCAGCTGTTCCTTAATGAACCGTCCGCCCTGGTAATAGGCCAGGGCTACAGAGATATTCTTATGATCCATATGTTCTATTTTATTATCTTTATCACTGGAAAATATATTACTCACAGGATTATGTCGTCCTCCTCTTTTTTTCGTTGGTTCTTCTCTATTCTCTTCTTTTCTTCCTCAGAGAGAGTCTCATCCTGAAGCATCTTATCATAATCTGTTGTAATTTTTGTTATATTATTCCCCAAAAATATTTTTGCTACCTGTC
>CAMOZD010000315.1 GCA_946630645.1 uncultured Lachnospiraceae bacterium | reverse complement strand
CTGAGGGACTATGATCTTCCCGAAGGTGTCATCATGTTTGGCGGCAAGACCGGGACCACCTCCATGGCCAAGTCCTGCCTCATGGTTATGACGGAGAACCAGAAGGGAGAGCGCTTTTATTCAGTAGTTCTGGGGGCTGACAGCAAGGATGCACTCTACAGGTCCATGTCCAGGCTTTTGGAAAAAACGGTAAATTAAAGGTTGTGATTTTACCCTATATAAATTATAATTGGGGTATCAGACAAGTGGATTAGTGTCCGCTGGTTTGAGAAATCAGCTAAACTAAAGGAGGGCATAAAAATGATTGATATTATTGCAGGTTCAAAAGGAAAAGGAAAGACCAAAATCCTTATTCAGAGAGCAAATGATGATATAAAATCCACCCATGGCACTATTGTCTACCTTGACAAGAATAATAAACATATGTATGAGCTCAGCAACCGGATTCGTCTGATTGTGGTACCTGAATATGGTATTGAGGATACAGATATGTTTATTGGCTTTATAGCAGGTATCATTTCCCAGGATCATGATCTTGACGTCATATATCTTGACAGTTTTCTTACGATTGCTTTTATCCAGGATAATCTGGAGTATGCCCTCGATAAGCTTGAGGAGATTTCCAAAAAGTTTGATGTCAGTTTCGTAATCAGTATTTCTCTTGATAAAAAAGATTTTTCTGAGGAGCTTCAGGCCCTGGTATCCACTGCTTTATAATGAGCCTTTTGTAGAAAAGTTTTATCATGACGTCACAGACTGCCTCATAGAGATATGAGGCTGTCTTTGCTTTATGTACAAACCGGCCTGCCGGCCTGTTTGGGGAGAGAATGATGGCAGACAGACAAAAAAAGAGGAGTCCCATTTCAATAAATCTGGGAACGATAGTCTTCTTTCTGATAATGATCTACCTGGCCTTCTATGTGGTGATCTATCTCAGTAAGGATAAGCTGGCTGTCTACGAGGTGAGCGCCAGTAATATTGAAGATAAGATCAGCGGTACCGGCATTATCCTCCGGGACGAAAAGGTATATGATCTGGAGCAGGATGGTTATGTCAACCATTATGTCCAGGACAGTGCCAAAGTCAGCAAGGGGGGTACGGTCTACATGATCGATACTACCGGAAAGATTCAGGCCTATCTCAATGGCCTGGAGGCCAGAGAGATTATGACTGAGACAGAAAGAGACAGGATTATCGAGAGGCTCAGGGCCTTTTCTGAGAGCTATTCCGATGATCATTTCTCGGTGGTCTATGAGTCCCACAGGGAGATCAGTCACGATCTGACCGCCTATATAGATACGGTTCTTGCCAAACATAGCAAGGAGCTGCAAAAAAAATACGGAAAAAAGAGTTATGTCTCTGTCAAGGCCGGGGATTCCGGTATCGTATCCTTTTCCAGCGACGGGATGGAAGGGTTGACCACAAAGGAGATCAACCGGGATGTTTTTATCAATAAGCCCAAGATGGTGGAGTTACAGACCAGTGATAAACAGCAGAAGGGAGATCCGGTCTACCGCCTGGTCAGCAAACAGCAGTGGTCACTGGTCGTCCCCATTGACGAGGGGGACCAGGCCCGTCTGGAGCAGGCTATAGAGGAGAATGATTCCAGGATCCAGGTCTTTTTCGGCAAGGATAATTTTACCACATGGGCATCCTGTGACTGCCGTAAGATCAATGGTTCCTACTATGCCATTCTGAGTTTTGACGATTATGTCCAGAGGTATATTAACCAGAGGTACCTTTATGTTGACCTGATTCTGTCTTCCACCAAGGGCCTGAAGATTCCTTCCAGTTCCATTGTGGACAAGGAGGTTTTCCAGATTCCTGACAATTACCTGGTCCGGGGCAGTAATTCATCCTCCAAAGACCATGTGAACCTGGTCACCGAAGACCAGGAGGGGAAAAGAAAGATCAGCCAGAAGAATGTAAAAGTATACAAAAACCAGGATGGTATAGCCTGGATTTACGGGACCGGCCTGGAAGAAGGGACAGAGATCGCTGACGAGCGGCAGGAGAATACCATGACACTGCCTGAGACAACTACCATTCAGGGAGTCTACAGTATTAACAGAGGTTATACTATATTCAGGCTTATCTCTATAGAACAGAGAAATGAGGATTACTGTATCATCTCCATCAACGACAGTGATGTAGCCCTCTATGACAGAATCATCCTCAACAGTAATACGGTAAAGGAGAATCAGGTAATTTATTAGAGAGCCGGAAAACCAATCAGAGAGCCGGAAAACCAATCAGGGAATTGGATAATCCGCATGAGAAACAGATGGCTGGCCAGACAAGTATATGAATCTTTCCGGCAAGCAGCTGGTTGTTATGAATCAGATTATCGATTATCAGGATAAAAGAATAAAGAGTAAAGAGTAAAGAGTAAAGGACCGGAGATTATTATGTTAACAGAGAATCTGAAAAATGTTCAAAACCATATAGAGGCAGCATGCAGGAGAGTAGGAAGAGACCCGGGGGAGGTGACTCTGGTGGCGGTCAGCAAGACCAAGCCCCTGGAGATGATTGAGGAGCTCATACCCGCAGGTCAGCTGGACTTTGGGGAGAACTATGTCCAGGAGCTCTGCAGCAAGGACGAACAGGTATCCAGACCGGTC
>CAMOZD010000314.1 GCA_946630645.1 uncultured Lachnospiraceae bacterium | reverse complement strand
CTCCTTTTCCACCGTTATACCGTATTTTTCCATATCAAAAAGAGTGGGCACCGTGGGACGCTCTATCTCTTCATAAAGGTCCTTCATCCCCATATCCTCCAGCTTACCTAAGAGGAGGTCCCGGGTCTGCCAGGGCACCTCGGCAAGAGCCAGGGCTAAGGCTACTGTCTTTTCATCCTCAGGAGAAAATGCCTGGCCCAGGTCTTTTTTCCCGCAAACCTCCTTCCTGGAGGGCAGGGTCTTATCCAGGTAAATATTGGCCAGGTCCTCGTAGTCATAGGAGGACTGAAGGGGGTTGATCAGGTAGGCCATAAGGCCCACATCCTGAATCTGTCTCTCATATGATCTGGCAGCCTCACACTGGTGAAGCAGCTGCTTATAGTCCAGGACATCAAAGTCTGCCCCCTTGTCCAGGGCCAGCAGCAACCTGTTCATGAGCCAGTCTGCCGTCAAAGATTCCTGGCATAAAAGAATAGCGTTGCCGGTTCCGTAGACCAGACTGATTCCCCTCAAGGAAGGATCAGCCCCGGCATCTGCCGGCCTCTTCCAGCAGGGACCGCCGCCAATCAGGCCCAGTCCGGCCCGGCCGGCCTTTTCCAGGTCCTGGAAAATCTCTTCTGCCCGGGCCAGGTCGCGGCAGATCTCCAGGTCAGATATCTGCTCATCCCGGCCGGCTGCCTGGTCTTCAAAATATTTGTAGAGGCTTTTTAACTCCAGCTTCTTAAAGAGCTGATAGGCTTCCTGGTTAAAAAGCCGGCCCAGCCTGGCATCCTTGAAATTATATTCCAGGTCACAGTCTGTCCTGATGGTGGCCAGGTCCTTGCTCATGAGAGCCTGGTCATAGTATTCCTCCAGATTATTCCTGGCCCGGGCCGGCTTAACCTGGTCCAGATGCTGGTAGGCATTTTCTATGGAATGGAATTCCTTGATGATCTTGCCGGCCGTTTTCTCCCCGATGCCGGGGACGCCGGGTATATTGTCAGACTGGTCGCCCATAAGGCCCTTCATATCAATGAATTCTTTGGGGCTTACCCCATAGAGGCCCTCCACATCCCTGGCATAGTACTCCTCGGTAATGGTGGTCCGGCCTTTGGTCTTGGGAATCTTGATTTTCACCTTGTCTGTGGCCAGCTGCAGCAGGTCCCGGTCTCCGGAAACCACTGCCACATCCAGGCCTTCCTTCTCTGCATCCACAGAGATGGTTCCCAGAATGTCATCTGCCTCCAGGCCGGCCTGGGTCACCACCGGAATCTCCATGGAGGCAAGGATCTCCTTAATCAGGGGAACCTGCTCATGGAGCTCAGCCGGCATAGGCTTTCTGGTCCCCTTGTATTCCTTGTACATCTCATGGCGGAAAGTGGGCTCCTTCCGGTCAAAAGCCACAAGCAGGTGGCTTGGTTTCTCTTCTTCAATATAACGGACCATCATATTCAGAAAGCCCAGCACCGCATTGGTGGGCACCCCCTCTGCATTGGTCAGCTGAGGCAGACCGAAAAAGGCCCTGGTCAATATACTGTGGCCATCAAGCAGCATAATCTTATCTGCCATAATTTCCCTCCGTCATTTTGTATTTTCCAGATTCCAGATCCCGCCTGCCAGGCAGGGCTGGAATCTATTCTATCTTCTTCGTCTTCAGTGAATAGCTGACTGACCCCGGATGATTTCCGACCAGTCATCATCAAAAGCAGGGGACCTGGCAGAAAAGTCCAGAAGCCGGGGGCTCCCGGTTTGCCGGCCGGTCCCGGTCATAAGGATCCGGGGAATCAGCTGCCCAGGAAGGCTACATAACCCTTCATAGCCTCATAGAGGTCTGCCTTGCTGATAATCTCCCAGGGGGCATGCATACTGAGAACAGCCACACCGCTGTCCACCACTTCCATACCATAGAGGGCGGCAATATAGGCGATGGTTCCTCCTCCGCCGTAATCTACCTTGCCCAGCTCTGCCGTCTGGAAGGCCACCTTGTTCTCATCAAAAATCCGGCGCAGGAAGGCCAGATATTCTGCGTTGGCATCATTGGATCCTGACTTGCCCCGGGCTCCGGTATACTTGTTGAGCACCAGACCCTTGCCAAAGAAGGCGGTATTCTTCTTTTCAAAGGCCTCACTGTAGGCCGGGTCATAGGCCGCGCTGACATCGGAGGACAGCATTCTGGACCGGGCCAGGGTCCGGCGGACGGCCAGGTTACCCTCTATACCGCAGAGGGCTAAAAGCTCTGCCACCGTATTTTCAAAAAACATGGACTGCATGCCTGTGGCGCCCACACTGCCGATCTCCTCCTTATCCACCAGCAGACAGCAGGAGGTCCGGTCCACGTCATCTGTTCCCACCATGGCCAGGAAGGAGGGATAGGCACATACCCGGTCATCATGGCCGTAGCCGGCGATCATACTCCGGTCAAGGCCGCAGTCTCTGGCCGGCCCGGCAGGAACCACCTCCAGCTCAGCCGACAGGAAATCCTCCTCTTCCATACCGTATTTTTCCTGGAGCAGGCGGAGTATATTGGCCTTTACCAGGTCTTTTTCCTTTTCCTCTAAGTCTGTTTCTTTCAGAGGCCGGCTGCCCACCAGCACATCCAGCTTCTCACCCTCAATCACCTCGGCTGCCTTTTTCTGCAGCTGCTT
>CAMOZD010000313.1 GCA_946630645.1 uncultured Lachnospiraceae bacterium | reverse complement strand
TTCAACTCTGCCGCCTTCTCCATGGCATCATCCTGTTTTTCTGTGTAGAACACGTCAATGGTATTACAAATCTGATCCACGATAAGCTTTCCTGCGATATCTTTGATTCTATCCTGGAAATTCTGACGTCCCGATGACGGATTGATAATAAATAAGCCCTTCAAGATATCTGTCCTCCCATCCATCGAGCAGGTCGACCCCGCTCATACATAGCGATTCCGCCATCATCTCACGGTTCATGTCCCATGAGGGACCGGGTCTGGTACCCTGCCTCTCCTGCCGGCACGATAGGGGATAGTAGCTTATCGCCTACACAAAGAAACGTGAGATCTCCCCCACGTTTCGAATGAATTCATTTTAACATAGGCATTTTTAAAATACAAGCCGTTATTCCGCCACTTACGGCCTGCGGTCAGGCGCCCTGTCCCTGAATCGGCAAGTCCACCGGTTACCTTCAACACTTTTATCCACAATCCGGCTGCCAGTTAACCGGAGCCCATTGGACTTTTGACCTGGGCCCGGCTGTCTGTTAATCAGGACCCGGCTGTCTGTTAATCAGTGCCTGGCTGACTATTGATCAGGAAATCCGGCAGCCATCCTTGATCACGGCTTTCCGCTCCAGGTCCTGGCCAAGCAGAACCAAGTTGGCTCTTTTTCCCTCGGATACAGACCCATAACGGTCATAGATTCCCAGGCTTCTGGCCGGATTAACTGTAGCACAGGCTACAGCATCTTCCAAAGCTATGCCCATATCAAGAACCAGCTTTCTGACACATTCCATCAGATTGGTCACAGAGGCCGCGATGCCTCCCGTGGAGGCCAGTCTGGCCACTCCGTCGCCCTCCCGGACCACTACATCCTGGCCGCCAAGAGTGTAGGTTCCCGGTCCCAGACCTGCTGCCCTCATGGTATCACTAATCAGGATAATCCTTTCCGCACCCATAAGCCGGAAGGTAGCCCGGACCACGGCAGGGTGAATATGATATCCATCACCGATCAGCTCGACATTTACACCCGGACTGTCAAAAACAGCTCCCGGCAGACCCGGCTCCCGGCTGAGGAAGGGCGTCATGGCATTATAGAGATGAACCACATGCCCAACTCCCCCGGCAAAAGCCTCCATAGACCTGTCATAGTCTGCCGCCGTATGGGCCAGGGTTACCTGGACCCGGTCCTTCATCTGACGGATAAAATCACCGGAACCCTCCCAGGCTTCCGGAGCAAGGCCGATATACTTTACCAGGCCCCTGGATGCCTGCAGAAAACGGCAGGCGATATCCACATCAGGCCCTCTGATATATTTCTCTGCCTGGGCGCCCTTTTTTTCTACACTGATAAAGGGCCCTTCCATATTAATACCGACCAGGTCAGCCCTCAGGGCCCTTTCCTCCCGGCCGGCCTTGTCCTGCCAGTCCCTGTAATCTGCGGCTTCTTCAAGAATCTGCTCCAGCTGGTCCACTGCCAGGGTCATGGTCGCCGGTGCTATGGCAGTGATTCCCTGGCCGGCCTGGTATCTTGCGATGGTATCCATAGCCTCCCTGCTGCCGTCACAGAAATCTTCTCCCATACAACCGTGAAAATGAATATCAATCAGCCCCGGTATCAGCCAGCCGCCCTGACCGTCAATCATCTCACCATCCCCGGGAAGCCTGTCAGTCTCCTCCTGGCCGGCCTTCTCCGGACTCTCCCCGGAATACAACTCCACTTTTTTTATAAGTCCATCTTCAAGAAGAACCCTTCCCCTGGAAAATGTCCTGTCTTCTGTAAATATATTTACATTATTTATTCCTACCACCATGGCTGTGCAACCCAATTCCCATCAAGATATACTAAATAAGTAAGAACAAGACCTAATATCACCAGGACCAGTACTATTACCCATTTCGGAATCTTTTCCATGAATTCATCTACCTCTCTTCCAATTCCTTCATTAATATGCCGGCTATCGCCGTTTTTTGCCTGGTTTTCCACCAATTATGTACCCTATTATACACGAAGACTCTGTCTCTGAAAAGCAAAAAAGACCAGGCCCTGCCGGACCTGGTCTGAATTTAAGTAGGGAGGTCTGCCGGAAAACCGCTTCCCTGTCTTCCGGCAGATAGTATTTCAATTCAAAATGCTTTAATGTGGTTACTTTACTACTTTCAAAAATTATTAAATGGAGGAGTCACAGTCTGTCTTTGTAATCTTTTAGAGGACACGCCTGTCCTAATATTCTCTTATATAATCCAGCTTGTTCTTATCATCTCTAAAAGAATCTGGTCTTCAATTACTAAGATCTTAGAGGATCTCAATCCGGTGATTAGCTTCTATTTCAGGCTTTGCATTCTCCTTGGGGAAGCTTACACTCAGAATACCATCCTTGAATGTAGCCTTGATATCTTCCTGGGTCACATGCTCTCCAACATAAAAGCTTCTCTGGCTTCTTCCAACATATCTCTCTCTGCGGACATATTTATTATTCTCGTCCTTCTCTTCCTTGCTGGAATCCTTTTCAGCAGAGATGGTAAGTGTTCCCTTCTTCAGCTCTACTTTAATCTCTTCCTTGGCATAACCTGGCATCTCCATCTCAAGCTGGTAGCCGTCGCCGATATCCTTGATATCTGTCTTCATCAGATTCTGGACCGGTCTGGTAA
>CAMOZD010000312.1 GCA_946630645.1 uncultured Lachnospiraceae bacterium | reverse complement strand
TGGCCTATGAGATGAATATCGGAAGAACGACCCTGATCAATGACCTGAAGAAGCTGAGGCAGCAGATTGAACCCTATGACCTCTCTATTGTGGGCAAGACCAGCAAGGGCCTGCTCTTGGAAGGGGAAGAGGACAAGATCCGGGAATATGTACTGGAAAATGTGTATCAGTCCATTTACCAGGATTACCCCATAGACCAGGATATCCTGGATATGGTGGAGGAGAAATTGAAGGAATACTCCTTTGACAGAAGAGTCAGGGAAAACTTCAAAAAGTCCCTGGTTCTCATGCTGGACCGCAGTCTGACAGGACATGAGATCGGGATTTTTTCCGCGAAATATTACAATATGACCATTCTCCCGGTTTTTGAGATGGTCAGTAATCTGGTAGACCAGGTGGGAAAAATCCTCGGCACTGAATTTCCGGTGGAAGAGAAGCTGTTTGTCATGATTCCCATCATGGGCATGCGGACACCGACGGACATGGCGGAGATGAAGACCATTGCCCTGGACACCAACATCCTTCCCTTGACCGATAAGATCATGGAAAGGATCCGCCAGCAGATGGACATCACCATTGAATCCGATGATTTCGCAGAAGGTTTTCTCTATCATGTGATGTTTATGTTAAACCGGCTCAAATATAAGCTGAAGCTGAAAAATCCTCTTCTGGACGAACTGGTCAGCAAGTATCCCTTGGCCTATCAGATGGCCGGGATCGCCAGTGAGGTGATCAGGGATGAGTACAATCTCCTGGTCTCAGAAGATGAGAAAGGTTATCTCACAGCTTATTTCGGTGTTTTCCTGGCAGAGAATGATCTCAGACAGACCAAACCCTTCCGGGTGGCCGTGGTCTGTGGGTCCGGCCGGGTGACAGCTCAGCTGGTGGCTGTCCAGTTGAAAAAGGTTCTGGACAGTTCCGCCCAGCTCAGCCTTTTCTCTGATGAAAAGGTGACGGCAGACAAGCTGAATGAGTTTGATGTGGTTCTTACCACGGTAGACCTTCCCTTCAGCTGTGACCGGCCCATCATCCGGATCCGTGAGATCTTCAATGAGCGGGAGCTGCTCCACAAGATTGAGAAGGCAAAGTACTGGGACCAGGTGGAGATGCCTGTGGTCGACAATAATTGGTTTGTGTTAAACGGCCTGCTTGACGAAGACCGCTTCTTCATCTTTGAAGAAGGACAAAGCTATGAAAACGCGGTCGCAATCATGGCAGACAGTCTGGCAGATATGGGTTATGTGGATGACGCCTTTCTGGACAGACTGATGGAAAGAGAACATAAAGGAACGATGGTATTTGACCGGTCCATCGCCCTGCCCCATACCCTGCAGTACGCCAATGACAGGCTGACCATGGCTGTGGGCGTCTGCGAGAAGGGACTGAGTAAAGATGGCAGCCAGGACATCCGGGTCATCTTCCTCATGGGACTCCCGGAGAACTCGGAGTCAGAGGACAATGACAACCTGCTGATCCGGATTTACGACGAGATCATTACCATCGCCCAGGACGATAAACTATTCACAAAGATTTCGAAAGCAGATTCTTTCGAAGAACTTCTCCGGGCCCTGTACCGACAGGCCGGAGAGTAAACTGGCGGAACGGAGGTTACAAATGTCTATTTTACAATTAGGACTGGTTGTGATTGGCGCTTTTTTAGTACAGGCAGCGCTGAGTATGATGCAGATGAAGCATTTTTCCAAAGAATTTGTCAAATTGAGAAGACAGGGAAAGGTAGCCTGTGGTAGAAAGGCCGGAGGCTTCCATGCCGGAGCGATCGTCATGTTCCTCCTGGATGACCAAGGCATCATCCGGGAAGGCAGAAAACTGGAAGGCGTGACCTGCGCGGCCAGAGTGCGTAACCTGCCCGGTTTTGAAGGAAAGTATATCGGCAGCCTCAAGGCATCCGACGGGCCCAAGGGACACAAAAACCTTTGCAAGGCCATCGAGGATGCGGCTCTTTCCTACAATAAGTTTGTTGCAGGGGAAGAGATTGAGCAGCCGGCTGCCCCCCTTACCAAAATCGGTCGTTCCGCGAAGACCCTGATCACAGGAAGAGTATAAGAAAGGCGGAAAGATATGGATATTTTAGTAAAATTAGCGTCTGGTTTCATGAATTTATTTACCCTCGGCGGCGAGCAGTTTATGAGCTGGGTAACAGGAATCATCCCTACCATCGTAATGCTCCTGGTACTTATGAACGCCATCATCGCCCTGGTTGGTGATGAGGCAGTGGCAAAGCTGGCCCGGGTCAGCGCAGGAAACCCCATTCTCCGGTATGCGGTACTTCCCTTTGTAAGTGCATTCATGTTAGGAAACCCCATGGCACTCTCCATCGGAAAGTTCTTCCCGGAGTTCTACAAACCCTGCTACTACGCATCAGCAACCTATCACTGCCACACAAACAGCGGTATTTTCCCGCACATCAACGCATCTGAGATCTTTATCTATCTCGGAATCGCCAATGGTATCACCCAGCTGGGCCTGGATACAACACCCCTTGCGATCCGTTACCTGCTTGTTGGTATCGTTGCCAACTTCATCTCCGGATGGGCGACAGAGTGGACCACCAGGTACGTGGAAAAACAGCAGGGCAAGACCCTCAGCAGAGAGTTCAAGGTTGCCCACAACAATTAATCCGGTTTG
>CAMOZD010000311.1 GCA_946630645.1 uncultured Lachnospiraceae bacterium | reverse complement strand
GATGAGATGGAAGGTAACCTTGGCCTGGGCTGTATTTCCGATTATGAGCCCCAGCCCCTGATGGTCCAGTCTCATCTGGGCAGCTTTGCCATCACTACGGTTGGCAAGATCAACAACATGGATGAGCTGCTTAAGTATGTATATGAGAATGGCAACACCCATTTTCAGGAGATGAGCGGCGGCCTGATTAATGCCACAGAGCTGGTGGCTTCCCTGATCTGTAAGAAGGATTCGGTTCTGGAGGGAATCAAGTTCGTCCAGGAGGTAGTGGATGGATCCATGACCCTGCTGCTCATGACCAAGGACGGTCTTCTGGCTGCCAGGGACCGGCTGGGCAGGACACCTCTGGTGATTGGAAAGAAGGAGGACGCCTACTGCGTCTCCTTTGAGAGCTTTGCCTATATTAATCTAGGTTACAAGGATTATAAAGAGCTGGGCCCGGGAGAGATCGCCTTTATCACCCCTGACGGGGTGGAGACCCTCAAGGGACCCGGCAAAGAGATGAGGATCTGCTCCTTCCTCTGGGTATATTATGGCTACCCCACATCCTCCTATGAGGGGGTAAATGTGGAAGAGATGCGTTACCGCTGTGGCAGTATGCTGGCAAAAAGAGACGGGAATTCCGTTGATCCGGATGTTGTTGCCGGCGTACCGGATTCGGGAATTGCCCATGCCATCGGCTATGCCAATGAGTCCGGCGTACCCTTTGCCAGACCATTTATCAAATATACTCCCACCTGGCCCCGGTCTTTCATGCCGACCATGCAGAGCCAGCGTGACCTGATTGCAAGGATGAAGCTGATTCCGGTCAAGGCCCTCATTGAGAATAAGAAGCTGCTGCTGATTGATGACTCTATCGTCCGCGGAACCCAGCTTCGGGAGACCACGGAATTCCTCTATCAGAGCGGTGCCAGGGAGGTCCATGTAAGACCTGCCTGTCCGCCCCTCCTCTACGGCTGTAAATACCTGAATTTCTCCCGGTCCAAGTCAGATATGGACCTGATTGCCAGAAGGGTGATTCAGGAGAAAGAGGGAGATGTGTCAGCAGAGGTTCTGGCCGAGTATGCGGATCCCACCAGTCAGAGATACTCTGATATGCTGGACTGCATCTGTAAGAAGCAGAATTTTACTACTCTTCGTTATCACAGGCTGGATGACCTGGAGGAGTCCATTGGAATCTCTCCCTGCAAGCTGTGCACCTACTGTTTCAGCGGCAAGGAGTAAAGACAGAAACTAAATAGTCTATTATAATGACTATGATACCCATGGGACCATGGGAGGGCGCCGGCACTCACGAGACACAAGGAAGGTGAGTGCCGGCGCCTTTTGTCTGCCGGTCTGGAGACGGAGCACAGATCCCAGGTTGACTTGTATGTAAATTGTAAACAAAATGTTCAAATATTTGTAGTAGAATAGGGCCAGTATGATTGCCGAAAACCGTTCAGGGTCAAAGACAACAGCCCGCCGGCAGTAAGACCGCAGGGTGGTTCTGTGGCAGCCAGGCGGGGCAGGTTCTGCCGGCAGCAGGACTGTGGGTGGTTCTATGGCAGCCAGGGCAGGAACGGGTTCTGCTTTCACAAAAAAAGGGCCTGACCTGCTTTAGGCAGGCCGCCCGTCAAGGGCAGTTATATGGAAGATGATGAATAATGGAGGCGGATTGCAGAATCATGAATGATAGTATATATGGGGGCCAGAAGGAAATCCTTCCCAAGGTAATGGATCGGATGGTTGCCGAGATAGAAGACTATAACAGACAAAAAATAGAGGAGACAGGCCATCCGGTCTATGAGCACCTGAGCAGCCGGATCAAGGCAGAGGACAGCATGCGGGAAAAATGCCGCAGAAAGGGTGTGGATGAGACGCCGGAGGAAGCCTTAAGGGGTATGAAGGACGCTATAGGCATCCGGATTATTACAGGCTTCATCGATGATATCTATGAGATCTGTGGCTTTTTCCGCCAGCTGCAAGGCTGCCGGGTCGTCCAGGAGAAAGACTATATTTATAATGCCAAGCCTAATGGTTACAGAAGTTACCATATGATTCTGGAGACCAGCCAGCCCTATGAGGACATCACAGGCCAGAATCCGGGCAGCTACTATGTGGAGATCCAGCTCCGTACCATTGCCATGGACTGCTGGGCCAGCCTGGAACATGAGATGAAGTATAAGAGGTCTATTTCCAATCAGAAGATGCTGGTAGGGGAGCTGAAGCGGTGTGCCGATGAGCTGGCCTCCTGCGACCTGACCATGCAGACTATCCGGGATCTGATCCGGAGCGATGAGTAGACCAGCTACGATGGGTAAACCGGCTGCGATGAGTAGCTCAGTTAGGAAAAACCTTTCAAGGGCCGGGTCTGGTCATAAAGACCGGAGTCCGGCCGATAAGTTTAAACATAATAAACGTGGCCCTGCGGACTGACAGGGAGAGACTATAACAGATAGACAATGATAAACAGGAGACTAAGGATTATGAAAATATTAATCGCAGAAGACGAAAAAGAGATGTCAAGGGCTGTCTGTGCCATCCTCAACCACCAGGGCATTGAGACAGATGTGGCCGATGACGGCCTGGAGGCCTTGAATCTGGCCCAGTCAGGCAGTTATGACTGTATGGTTTTTGATATTATGATGCCTAAGATGGACGGCCTGGAG
>CAMOZD010000310.1 GCA_946630645.1 uncultured Lachnospiraceae bacterium | reverse complement strand
TTTTCCCTTTTACTTTCTTTGCCGGGAAAACTTCTCTCCCCAGCCAGATTCCCGTCTCCCAAGGCCCATCAATCCAGGGTCTTAAGAATCTCGATGGTACGGCTCAGACCTGTCTTGATATCATAGGCCGCCTTCCAGCCCAGCTTGTTGATCTTGGCACTCTCCAGCCTGGCCTTGGTAGCCTTGCTGAAGCCCGCTGCCTCCACTGCGTCAGGGAGCTCAAAAACGACCTTCTTCCCCGCTGTGTCCGCTATGATGGCCGCCAGGTCTTTGAGCATGATGTCTGAGGCATCATCGGAGATATTATAGGCTTCCCCGCATTCCCCGCACAGAAGAACGGTCAGCAGACCGGTCACCGCATCTATGACGTAGGTGTAGGAATAATACTGGGTACCCTCACTCTTCAATACAATATCCTCCCCGGCAATACCCTTGCGGATAAACTGGGAGATGGCTTTGGTATCGCTCATGAGCATGGTAGGTCCGTAGGACCTGGTCAGTCTGGGAACGACCACATCAAGACCCTTCTGACGAATGTAAGCCTGACAGAGGGCCTCTCCGCATCTCTTGCTTTCCGGATATCCTGCCCTCATGGTATTGGAATTGATATAGCCGCAGTAGTCCTCATCAAACTTCTCCACATCTCCCCGGTTCTCACCATAGATCTCGTTGGAGGAAGCAAAGGCAACTCTTACAGCTTCATGGGCTACCGCAAAATCAAGCATATTATAGGTTCCTATAATATTGGTAGTCACTGTCCCGATGGGGTCAGTGGCGTAGGCCACCGGATGGGTATTACTGGCCAGGTGCAGAACATAGTCCACCCTGCCTATATCATCCCGGACCAGGGGCTTGTTGATATCAGCGGCTATAAACTGGAAGAGGTCACTGCCCTGGCAGTAGCCAAACCTGGCCCTGGCCTTGGCCTCATTCCTGCCCAGGGCATAAATCTTACAATTCAGGCCCTGAGACCTGTTAAGCTCCATTATCACATCTATGAAACAGCTGCCCACCAGACCACTGGCACCGGAAATGAGTACCGCCTTGTCCTTAAGCTTGTCCCAGGGCAGGTCCAGGGCAGCAGCCCTGCTTATGTCTTCTTTATATAAGGGGTTCTCATAAACTTTCATATCTTTTATCCTGTCCTTTACTTAAGCCAGTTATCCTTATCTGAATTCAGATAGGCCTTAAACATCTCAAGATCATCCTTGGTAGTCAACTTGATATTCTTGTCGGAACCGGCGGCAAAATACAATCTCTCGCCCAGCTCTACCATCATGGTATTAGTATAGGAGGACCCGTAGATCCCGATCTCTTTTTCAAAAGCCTCATGGTAGGCCCAGTCCAGCTTACCGAACTTATAGGCCTGGGGGGTTGATACCCGGCGAAGGGTCTCCCTGGGGATATATTTTACTGTGGAAATCTCATCATCGATCACAAAAATCTGCTCATTGTATGGCATGGATGTCACTGCATTCCCATATTTTTTACATTTTACAATCAGATCAGACAGGACGGTCTCATCTACCAGGGGCCTGATTCCATCATGGATAATCACTGTGTCATCATCTGAACAGATACCCTCAAGATTATACACACCATTACGGATGGATTCCTGGCCGGTCTTACCTCCATTCACAATCCACTTAAGCTTGTCGATATTGAACTGCTTGGCATAAGCCCATACGATATCATGCCAACCCTCAATACATACCACCTCTATGGCATCAATCTGAGGATGCTTCTGAAATCCTTCCAGAGTATAGATCAATACCGGCTTATCATAGACATTGATAAACTGTTTGGGGATATCCTGGCCCATACGGTGTCCTGATCCTCCAGCGATAATAATTGCTACATTCATAATATTAAACCTCCTGTAACCGATCTGGTCATCAATATATACCAGCTTTTATTATTGTTATTCCCTATAAGCTTCTCCGGCTCACACAGGCTGCCGGCCGGACCGCAGCCGGTCCTGCCGTCATCGGCACACTATAAGCTAATTTTAATATACCATTATCGGTCCATCTTGACAACTCCGGACCGGACGGCCGGCTTTATAAGTCTTTCGGGCCGGCAAACATAAGATCCAAAAGCCTGATGGCTGACGGAGTGGAAAAAATCTCTTTCCTGGCCCGGTCTATGGTCTCCCTGTCCGGATCCTGGTCACAGAGTCTGACCAGACAGACAGCCTCCATAAAAATCTGCTGGTCAGAACCGTCAGGCCTCCTCTTGTCACAACAGCTGTCCAGCAGATAAAGGACCCGGTCTATCACCATATCCTCATAGCCCAGCCTGCGGAGCAGGGCTTCCGCCTCTGCCGCTCCTTCAAAGCCAGAGACCCGGCCTACCCGGGGAAGGACCTGGTCCACCCTGGTCCCCCCGGCCATGGCTGAAAAGATAGCGGCGATTCCCAGGATCTCCCTGGTCTCCTCCTCCAGTCTTTCCCGCCGGCCAATCATGTCCGCCAGCTGGTAAACCTTGAGGAAATACTGAATCTGCCCTGGTTTTCCCTGGTAATATTCCATCATTTTCTCTATCAGGAGATCATGGCCCGAAAGTCCGTCAGACGACCCGGTCTGGTCAGGACGGGCCGGCTCCTCCCCCGGTCTTTCTCCCGTCAGCTCCTCCAGGAGAACCTCCCTCAT
>CAMOZD010000309.1 GCA_946630645.1 uncultured Lachnospiraceae bacterium | reverse complement strand
CTCTCCGGCCGGATCAGAAGTCCTGTCAGTATTTCAGTCTGAAATATAATACTCTGAAGTCATCTTTGCCGGACACAGAAAAGTTCAGGGTCCTGGCCCCGCTGTAGGTCATGATAAACTGAAGGCTCTCTTCATTGTACCGATCCTTGTCATAGTCCTTTACCAGATACTGGAGC
The DNA here is from genome assembly GCA_946630645.1 of uncultured Lachnospiraceae bacterium. Taxonomy (GTDB): domain Bacteria; phylum Bacillota; class Clostridia; order Lachnospirales; family Lachnospiraceae; genus Anaerobutyricum. Next base: position 2,479 of record CAMOZD010000309.1, on the reverse strand, counting down.
TGTTTAGGACTGCCGGTCTTCTCCAGCTCGTCCTCACAAGTACTTCGGAATTCCTTGTAGGTCTCGCAATATTTTCCCGTCTGACGGAAATAATTATAGGTCATCCCATCAGCTGTCAGATACCAGTCATCATCCCAGGAATGGGACCTGTCAATGGCAGTTTCTTCCACATTAAAATAAGTGTAAAGCACCCGGCCCTCTACATCTGGCGAAGGGTCATCCCAGGTCACATCCGTATGGTACCAGGAATCCCCCAGCTTCACCAGGTTCCAGGCATGATTCTCTCCGCCGGCCGTCCCCGTGATCATCTTACAGTCGATTCCGGACAGGTCACAGAGCAGCTTCATGGCCTCAGCATAGCCATTGCAGACACAGCTGCCTCTCACGAGAGCCCCGTAAGTGGTGAAAGCATCGCTGGCCGCGGACCTGTCATCATCGGGGTAGCCGTAGGCAATATGGGTGACCAGGTAATCATGAATCCACTTTTCCTTCTCGTAGTCCGTCTCACCCTCCATCTTTTTGAGGATCTTTTTGCATTTTTGTGCGGTGACGGCCGCCTTCTCCCGGTCCCCGGGGATATCCAGGCCTTTGAGCAGCTTCCGCTCAATATAATAATTGTCACTGACCCGGCAGGACAGGACCACCTTGGACCGGTCCAAAAACTTAAAACCGGTAATCTGAAACTGGTCCACTGTTCCGTAAAAGCCCTCTATATAAACGTTCAGGTCTTTTATATCGTCCTCCTCCAGCCGGCTGGTGGAAAAAACGATCTCTGTCTTCCCGGCAGCCAGGCCCTCCTGGACATAATCGATCAGTTCTTCCTTGTCATTGATCTCTTTTTCCTCTGCCAGGACATCCAGACTGTCTATGAGGGATTCATCCTCTTCCTCAAGGCCGGACAGGTTTATCCCCAGCCCTTCCTCAAGTCTTCCTTCGATTTCCCTGACGGCTGAGCAGCCACTGAGGGTCATAAGGCCCAGAAAAATCATAAGCCACAAGCCGTATTTTTTTAATCTCTTCTTTCCCATCTTATATCTCTTCTCAATCATTTATCGGTCAGCTGCCGTATCATCACGCCCGTCACAGGACATAATGGCATATAATTATGTTTATTATTTTACCATGAAGAAGGCTGTCAGGCAACTTGACCCCTTCCTGTCACATTTTCATAAAATAGCAGGCCAGCAGGCCAATGACCAGAAGGTGGGCCGGGTAAAAGCAGTAGAAGCCCCATTTGCCGGCCACAGAAGACCTGCCTTTTTTCCCGTTATAGAAAATGATGACCAGGACCGCCAGAAAGGAGAATACCTCAAACAAGCTTTCCCTGGCCAGATAATTGGCAAGCCCGGTCCTGGGAATCATCCAGGAGGCCTGGCCCAGGGTCAGGACCAGGGCTGTGGCTGCAGTTTCCAGCCAGGCTGCCCCCAAGGGTCTGACCAGGTAGGCGGCCATGATGGCCAGGACTCCATAATAGCTGTAGTCCGTCTTCAGGATCCATGCAGCCCATCCGCCGGCGGTTCCCACCAGGGCTATGACCAGGAGTGAGGAAGGCCTGGCCAGAACTTTTATCCACTCTGTCCCGGAATCTCTTCCATAATCTCTGCCCCTAGCCAGGAAGATATCCATAAGCCATATGGCCATAAAGCCTATAGTAAGGGTGAAAAATACATTCTGATAGTCAAACTCCAGAAAGAAGGGAGCTTTGGACAGCAGGGTCCCTTTAAAGCAAATATCAAAACACAGGGAATCGGGAAATAACCTATGTTTAGAAAAAAAGCCGGAGACTCAGCTCAGTGAATCTCCGGCCTGGATATCTGATTTGTCATGGACAAGTCAAATGATTTTTATATATTTTTTAAGCCCTGACCGGCCGCGGCCGGCCGGGTTCTGAATATTCCAGCTATCTGATTACATCATGCCCATTCCGCCGCCTGCAGGCATGGGTGCCGGTGTATCTTCCTTAATATCGGCTACTACAGACTCAGTAGTCAGCAGAGTAGAAGCAACACTTGTGGCATTCTGCAGGGCACTTCTGGATACCTTGGTAGGATCGATGATTCCGGAAGCAATCATATCTACATACTCTTCTGTCAGGACATCAAAGCCTGTGCCTGCCTGGCTCTCAGCAACCTTGTTGATGATGACGGATCCTTCAAGGCCGGCATTTACAGCGATATGGTAGAGGGGGGACTCCAGGGCCTTAAGAACGATCTGGGCACCGGTCTTCTCATCACCATTAAGGCTGTCTGCAAGGGTCTTTACGGATTTAGCCGCATGGATGTAGGCGGATCCGCCGCCTGCGATGATACCTTCCTCAACGGCGGCTCTTGTGGCTGCCAGGGCATCTTCAAGACGAAGCTTGGCTTCCTTCATCTCTGTCTCTGTGGCTGCGCCAACACGGATTACAGCTACGCCGCCTGCCAGCTTGGCAAGTCTTTCCTGTAACTTCTCGCGGTCAAACTCGGAGCTGGTCTCCTCA
>CAMOZD010000308.1 GCA_946630645.1 uncultured Lachnospiraceae bacterium | reverse complement strand
CATAATAAACTGTGGATTAAAGGGCAGGATCTATTCCAGTACTTTTATGATGGCAGATGTAAAATGTAATATCCAACCGATAAGGATATTTTAATAGAGATGACAAATCTTCTGCCTGAAATGAAGGAAAAACGGACCGAAATAGATAACCTTGACCGATCGGAATTGAGTATCGGTGACCGTGCTTACCTCCAGGAAGTAACTATCAGAATCGCGAAGAAAATGGCAGAATTGGAATCGTATCTAAGGCAATAGTTTTCTTCCTTACCAAAAAAGGAGATACCTATTGATAACCGGGAGAAAGGAATAAAGGAAGATGTTTCCCAGGATTGAACGAAATGAATACCCTTGGTCAATCGGAAATACGTGCCGGTGATCTTGCCTGCTATCTTGAAATAACTGCCAGCATCCGGAAAAAAATGACAGAAGTTACACAGTAGATATTGAAAATGAACCACGGTATATAAAAGAATCGTCGCAGTTACGATCCGCCCATTCCATTATTTAATGAATGGGTGAGAACGTCACTGCGACGATTCCTTTTTAAGGTTCAGGCTTTTATCCTTTAAAGCACAATGATTAATATTCCTGACCTGGACTACTTCTATTTTTTCAATATTTCCTTATAGATTGTTAAGAAGTTTCCATAGATTAAGTCGTAGTCTGCATCGGAGGAAGTATTGATCTTCCAGCGGCCGCCTGTCTTAGTCATATTAAATACCATGGTATGTCTATACATCTGGACACCATATTTACTGATATTATTCTCTAAAGAATTATAGAAATAAGTGTTCACTTGATCTTCTGTTAATTTAGGGTTCTTACTGTAGTAGGACAGAAGATCAGCCCAGGCCTTTTCTGAAGCGGTTTTAATATTCGGGGACAATACACGAACGGTCACACGGGCCTTTTTGCCGACTGTCCTGATGCTCTGGATCTTGTATTTGATCTTTGTATTACTTTTAAATACATCCCTGAAATAGGGCACTGCCCTCAAAGCCTGGTTTAAAGTGAAATTGAAATGACCCGGGGATTTTATAACCTTGCTCATCTTCTTTGCACTGGTCTTCCTGGCCCCGGCCATGTAGGTCTTAACTACCTTTTTAATCTGACTTTTTTTGGAAGCAGCCTGTACCGGACATGCACTTACCGCAAACAGCAGCATCATAACCATGGCCAGCATCCATGTTTTCCTGTGTTTCATCATTTCCTCCTATATATCCTTTGCTTCTAACCCGGTCTTCTCATGATCCTCAGCAGGGCTGACCACCGAATCACTCCGGATTAACCACTAAAGTACCTTAATAATTATACTCTTTTCAGAAAGGCACGTCAAATCTGTATGCCATTTGGGGATTTTATCTTGCACTTATGGCGACAGGCCAGATAACGGAACCGGACAAACAGCTCCCCTGATAGAAAAAACCCTTGCGGTTATCAACCGCAAGGGCATCATATCTGTTCCAGTTCTCCGTTGGTATGGCCGGTTATACTACTCCGTGAAAATGTGATAAAGCATGACAAAGATATCTTCTACCGAGACCTTTTCCGGGGTCATGGCTGTGATCGGATCCTGGAAAATGTGTTCCGCCATCTCCAGGTTGACCTGGCTCTTGTCGGGATGGTAGTCCGCGATGGGCCGCAGGCCTAAAATCCTGTCCCTGAAATCCTTGTAGGCTTCCATGGTTTTCCGGCCGATCTCTGCCGGCTCTTCCCGGCCCGTAAAGTTAACGCCAAGGAGCTCTCCCGCATAGCGGACCTTGTCTGTCCGGGCCCCCGCGATATGGCGGACCATCTGGGGGAAAGCGTAGGCACAGGCTGCCCCGTGGGGGATGTGGAAGCGGGCCCCGATTTCATGGGCGATACAGTGGCCTATATGAACGAGGGAGTCTACCAGGAGGAAGCCTCCGTAGGAGGCACAAACCATCATTTTCTCACGGGCTTCAATATTAGTCCCGTCAGCAGCTGCCACAGGCAGCCAGCGGATTACGTCCTCCATGACCTTTTCACAGATCAGGTCTGTCATGGGACTGGCCGCCAGGGAGGTGTAGGCTTCAAAGGCATGGGAAAAAACATCCAGGCCGGTCTCCACGGTGATGTGGACCGGCAGGCCCAGGGTCAGGGCCGGATCTAAGAGGGCGATCTGGCACATGGAGTTCCTGGCATCGATGGGATGCTTGTCTCCCCGGACCAGGTCTGTGATCACGATCCAGTTGGACAGCTCACTGCCGGTGCCGGATGTGGTCGGAATACAGACCAGGCCTTGGGCGGGCTTCATACGGTCCTCGTGACCTACAAAGTCCAGGATTTTTCCTTCATTGACCCTCATGATATTTATGCCCTTGGCCGCGTCCATGGTGCTGCCGCCGCCGATGGCGATGACACAGTCACAGCCAGCCTGTCTGCACAGGGCTGCCCCTTCGTCCACCAGGTCGCAGGTGGGATCAGGGCTGATCCTGTCATAGGACAGGTAGTCTATGCCGGCCTTGGTCAGAATATCTTCAATCTGGCCGGCGATTCCTGCCTTGCGGATTCCCTGGTCATATACAAGGAAGGGCTTGTCAAAGCCATTTTCCCTGCACAGGTCGGGGAGGAATCTTATGGCAGGTATTTCTTCTAATACCTTGGTCTTCTGGACCAATCTATACTTTAACATGGCTG
>CAMOZD010000307.1 GCA_946630645.1 uncultured Lachnospiraceae bacterium | reverse complement strand
CTTGCAGGAAAAGTAAGGTTCAGACTTCTGAGAGAGGGGGTGGGGGAAATCCTGGAAGAAAGGAAAATAAAAAAGAAAACAATAAGGAAATAATAAGGAAATAATAAAAAAGAGGTCCTGTCCTTTTAGGAACAGAACCCCTCTTAATGGTAATCCTTTTATTCAGCAGTGTCCGGGAGTTCCCGGGAATCTGATTCACATCAGCTGTGCTGATCAGGAGATGATTATTTGCCCATTACAGTATCAATGGCATCCTTTACAATCTGCTCTGTAACGATCTCAACAGTGTCACGGCAGATGGCCAGCTCTTCGTTGGTCGGTACTACAAATACCTTTACTTTAGAATCCTTGGTAGAGATCATGCACTCATCACCGTGGATACTATCGTTAACCGGATCAATCTCAACGCCCATGTATTTGAACTGCTCCATAACCTGGGCACGTACATTGGGGGCATTCTCTCCGATACCTGCTGTGAAAGCGATGGCGTCAACACCGTTCATAACTGCGATGTAGCTTCCGATATATTTTACTACATGATGACAGAAAGCATCTAATGCGAGCTGGGCACGCTTATTGCCTTCTGCTGCTGCGTTGTCAAGGTCACGGAAGTCAGAGGACACACCGGAGATACCGAGAACACCGGACTTCTTGTTGATGATTTCCATGGTATCTTCCATGGAAATATTCTCTTTGTGGGCGATGTATTCGATACAGGTCGGGTCAATGTCTCCGGACCTGGTTCCCATGATCAGACCCTCAAGAGGAGTAAGACCCATGGAAGTCTCTACACATTTGCCATGGTCTACTGCGGAGATGGAAGCACCGTTGCCCAGGTGGCATACGATAACCTTTACATCCTCAGGTTTCTTGCCCATAAGCTGGGCAGTTCTCTGGGAAACAAACTTGTGGGATGTTCCATGGAAACCGTAACGGCGCATAGCATACTTGGTATAATATTCATAAGGAAGAGCATAAATGAAAGCTGATGCCGGCATGGTCTGATGGAAGGCAGTATCGAAAACACCTACCATGGGTGTATCCGGAAGGATCTCCTTGCAGGCACGCACACCAACTAATGTCGGAGGATTGTGAAGAGGAGCCAGATCGTTCAGCTCTTCAACAGTGTTGAGAACTTCTTCATCCAGTAAAGTGGAGCAGGCAAACTTCTCTCCGCCGTGTACCATACGGTGTCCTACTGCCTGGATTTCGTCGATGGAGGAAAGAACACCATTCTCCGGATCTGTCAGCTGTTTTAATACAAGCTCAACAGCCTGACGGTGGGCGGGCATAGCTGCTTCATAGCGGATCTTGTCCTGACCTGCAGGCTGGTAAGTAAGAACGCCGTCAATACCGATGCGCTCGCAAAGACCCTTTGCCAGAACGTGTTCGGTTTCGGAATCGATGACCTGATACTTTAATGAGGAACTACCACAGTTGATTACTAATACTTTCATGTTATCTCTCTCCTTTAATAATATTTAACCTGTTCTGCCTTATGTGTAAGGAAAGACCGGAGTCTTTCAAAGATATTACAGAAACATCATCATTCACTTTATTTCCCGGCAGGTCCGGCCAGGAAAATGTGAAAACGAAAATGTAGCAGAAAGCCATAATACCCTTATTTTATATTGCTTATTTTATTATAGTACTCTTAAGACTATGAAAAAAGTGATTTATTGAACATATGATGCACTTTTTTTGTCATAATATGGAGCATTAAAGGGTTTCATTCACAGTATGTTTTTGTTTTATATGAAAGGAACAGTAGATTTCTTGCCTATTTGGACCCTCTATGATAAACTTACAATTGTTTATCTTCAGGATATATGGTGAAAGATAATTTTTGAGAGATATATGTTGAAAACTATCCGGCCCGGTATATTCCCGCAGCCCGGGAAAAACTATATGGAAAAACGGGTGCTGGAGCCAGGACAATGAGGGATAATCGGTCATGGAAAAAAAGTTTAAAGTCGCAGCAGTGATAGCCGAATACAATCCATTTCACCGTGGCCATAGTTATCTGATGAGTCAGACCAGACTTTCAGGCCAGGTGGATTATATTGTTGTGGTTATGAGCGGGGATTTCGTTCAGCGGGGGGAACCTGCGGTAGTGGATAAGTATTTCAGGACCCGCATGGCCCTGGCCGGAGGGGCCGACCTGGTTATAGAATTGCCGGCAGCCTATGCCACGGCGACTGCCGAAGATTTTGCCTGCGGAGCCGTCAGTATCCTGGATACCCTGGGTGTAGTCGACATGGTCTCCTTCGGGACGGAATCCATGGAACTTGACGGCCTGGAGACCCTGGCCCGGATCCTTGTGGAGGAACCGGATGAATACAGGGCCTTTCTAAAAGAAGGACTCAGGCAGGGGCTTAATTTTCCTCTGGCCAGAGAGCAGGCCCTATGCCGTTATCTCCAGGGGCTGGAAGACCGCCGGGAATCCAGCCGGAAAGCCGGCAAGGAAGCCAGTAAGGAAAGCAGCAGGGAAGCCAGTAAGGAAGGCAGCAGGGAAGCCAGTAAGGAAAGCAGCAGGGAAGCCAGGATGGCAGAAGAACTCCACGGCCAGCTGACGGGATCTAATAATATTCTGGGGCTGGAGTACATGAAGGCTCTTATGCGGCGGGATTCCTCCATAAAGGCTATGGCAGTAAAAAGGCAGGGG
>CAMOZD010000306.1 GCA_946630645.1 uncultured Lachnospiraceae bacterium | reverse complement strand
CCGGATGAACTGCCTCCGGGATCTGCGCTCGCTTGGATATCAGGTGGGCGCCGGTTTTATGGTCGGCCCGCCCGGCCAGACCAGGGACCACCTGGCCGATGACCTTATGTTTCTCCAGGACCTGCGGCCGGAGATGGTGGGAATCGGTCCCTTTATCCCCCATCACCAGACGGACTTTGCCGGGGAGAAGGCAGGGAGTGTGGACCTGACTATTGCTCTTTTATCGGTGATTCGTCTCTTGCTGCCGGCCTGTCTGCTGCCGGCTACCACTGCTCTGGGAACTATGGATCCCCTGGGCAGGGAGAAGGGGCTTATGGCAGGGGCCAATGTAATTATGCCTAATCTTTCTCCTACTGAGAACCGGAAGCTTTATGAATTGTATGATAATAAGATCTGTGTCAATGACCAGGCTGACAAGTGTACGAACTGTCTGGCGGAGAGGGTTCGCTTTGCCGGCTATGAATTGGTCACTGACCGGGGCGACTTCCAGGGATCTTTTAACGCATAATTTAAAGAGCCATTGAGCTCTGTTAAGATGACATCTACAACAAAGTATGATAAAAAAGTATATCTTTTGAATGTGGACTGCAAATTGTCAGTAAAAATGGCTGTTATCAAAAGATATACTTTTCTTAGATTGTGTTGTAGATGTCAGCTTAGAGACCAATGGCTCCTGAAATTATGTTTGTTTTTGTTGGTATGATGAAATAAAAAAAGACCGACCCTTGCGTCAATATGTGAATTGATATGGGGGTCCGGTCTTTTGTTTTTGCTGTTTTTATTCTGCGGTCTGGCTTTTACCCGATGACGTACCAGGGCTCCTGGCGGTTTTCACAGTACTGGCGGAGATAGTTCTCCTGGAGGCCGAAGAAGGGGCCGTCTGTGAAGGACTTGGCCTGGGCCGGGCAGATGCTGATGCAGGCGCCGCAGCGGATGCAGGCGGAGTGGTTGATCTCCTTGGGGTTGGTCTCATTGATGGCCTTCATTGGACATACGCCGATGCAGAGCATGCAGTAGAAGCAGTCATCGCTGGTCTCAACCTTGAAGGGGAGCTCACCCATTTCCGGGAAGGTGTAGGGGTAGCTGCCGGGAAGATCCAGCGGCTCGCTGGCATAGGTGACAAGAAGGCGCAGCCGCTCTCTCAGTTTGGCTCCAAATTCCTGGAGGACTTCCATATCTTCCCCGTCGGGCCGGCCTCGTCCCAGGTCAGCCAGGTAGGTATGCTGACAGATGAAGGACCCGGCTGCAACCGGGATAAAGCCATTCCGGAATAAGTCGGTGCGAAGTTCCATAAGAACATCGCCCAGTTTGACATTCCCGTAGGTTCCCACAAGGACTACGGGTGTATTTAACCCTTTAAAATGTTTCAGAGCTTCCCTGACCGGGGCGGGAACTCTTCCTCCGTAGGAAGGTACGCCTATGATCAGTAATTCATTTTCATGGAAGCTATATTCTTTCTGCCTGTTTTCCCAGCTGGTCAGGTCAATCTTGCTGACAGGGTAGTCCGCAAAGGCCTTGCCGATGGCGTTGACAACTTTTCTGGTACTGCCGCCGGGACTGAAGCAGGCGCAGGTAACTTTAATCAGATTCAAAAGAAAACCCCCTCACAACCGTGCTGTAATTGATAAAAAACCATTATTAATATTCAATTATAGTATTTCTTAAAAGGGGGTGCAAGGTAGTTCTTTGACATGGACCGCAAACATCTTGCCTGAAAATGTCTGACAGTTTTTAGAGGGTATTTTATTTATTGCTAAAGGAGGGTCCTGACGGCAGTTTTTTATGGCTGTTCCTAAAATCCGTGGCCTCATGGCCCTAAAATTCATGAATGTGACGGTTTACTATTTAAAGAAGCCTGTGATATACTTATTCTGTTATTTTATGCAGTCATATGTCAGCAGGGCTGACCCGGATCCGGAGCCGGAATTGCGGGCATTTCTGGAATTATCTTGAAATATATGGGAGGAACTTTGTTATGTTAGATGGAAAGAAATCATTATTCAGCGGCATGCAGGCCACGGGAACCATAACCCTGGGCAATTATCTGGGCGCCCTGAAGAACTGGGTGGAGATCGAGGACGAGTACATGTGCTTTTACGGCGTCGTGGACATGCACTCCATCACAGTCAGACAGGATCCTAAGCTGCTGCGGAAGAATGCAAGGAATCTTCTCATGCTCTATATCGCGGCCGGACTTGATCCGGAGAAGAACTGCATTTATTACCAGTCCCATGTTTCCGCCCATGCGGAGCTGGGATGGATTCTCAACTGCTTTACTTACATGGGTGAGATGAACAGGATGACCCAGTTCAAGGATAAGGCAGCCAAACATGCGGATAATATCAACTGCGGTCTTTTTACCTACCCCATTCTGATGGCGGCAGATATCCTTCTTTTCCAGTCAGACGTGGTGCCGGTGGGAATCGACCAGAGACAGCATCTGGAGATCTGCCGTGATATCGCAATCCGTTTTAACAATATTTATGGGGATGTCTTTACCATCCCTGAAGCCTATGTGGGAAAGACCGGCGCTAAGATCATGAGTCTGCAGGAGCCCACCAAGAAGATGTCCAAGTCTGATACCAACCCCAACGCCCACATTCTTCTGCTGGATGAGCCGGCGGTGATTATGAAGAAGTTTAAGCGGGCGGTGACGGATTCTGAAGGCAGGATCG
>CAMOZD010000305.1 GCA_946630645.1 uncultured Lachnospiraceae bacterium | reverse complement strand
GCGGTATTCCCTATGGAATCGGCCTGGTCAAAAACAAGTATATCGGCAGGAGCTTCATCGCTCCTTCCCAGGACCAGAGAACTGATACCGTCAGAATAAAGCTAAGCCCGATCAGGAGTGTCCTGGCCGGCAAGCGGGTTGTGCTCATTGACGATTCCATCGTCAGGGGAACCACCAGCAGGAGGATTATCAACATTTTAAGGGAGGCGGGAGCCAAAGAGATCCACCTGCGGATCTCCTCCCCACCCTTCCGCCACCCCTGCTTTTATGGGGTGGACATTGATTCGGAGGAAAACCTGATTGCCAACCATCATTCTGTAGAAGAGATCGCGGACATGATAGGGGCTGACACCCTGGGCTTCCTGCCCATAGAGAGTCTGGAGGAAATGAGCGGCTGTCCATCCTTTTGCAGTGCCTGTTTTGACGGCATTTACCCGGCCGGCATCCCGGCGGACCCCAGAAAAGACAGATTTGAAAGAAAGCTTTCGGAGGCAAGAAAATGATTTACCGGGGAAAAGAAAGAAAATTAATCATGGCTGACGGCAGCCAGTACTATGGCCAGGCCTTTGGCCGGGACCAGGGAAGCCGGGTCTGCGAGCTGGTCTTTAACACTTCGCCGGTGGGTTACCAGGAGATCCTGTCGGACCCCTCCTACACGGACCAGTTTGTGGTCATGGCCTATCCCCTGATCGGTAATTACGGGATCAATGAGGACGACTACGAGACCCTGCGGCCCAGCATAGGAGGTATGGTGGTCAGGGACTACAATGACAGACCCTCTAATTTCAGGTCCGGCATGACTCTGTCTGCTGTCATGAAGGACCTGGACATCCCGGGTATCACCGGCCTGGACACCAGGGAGCTGGTCCGGAAAATCAGAAAAGAAGGAACCCAGAAGGCCTTGATCACCGACGCGGATACCCCTCTGGAGGAGGGTCTTAAGCAGCTTCGGGAAACAAGTCTTCCCAGAGATGCCGTGACCAGGGTCAGCAGGGACCACAAGGAAAGATACATTAACATGGAGGCCCGCTACCAGATCGCGGCCATAGACTTCGGCATGAAGGAGAATATCATCCGGTCCCTGGTCAGCAGGAAATGCAGTGTCACCGTATTTCCCTGGAATGTGACGGCAAAGGACCTGGCAGCCTGTAAACCGGACGGCATCTTCCTGTCTAACGGGCCCGGTGACCCCACTAATGTTCCGGAGGCCATCGACCTGGTCAGGGAACTTAAGGGCCGGTATCCCATCTTCGGCATCTGCCTGGGCCACCAGATCATCTCCCTGGCCTGCGGGGCCAGGACCTACAAGCTCAAGTTCGGTCACCGGGGCGGTAACCATCCGGTTAAGAACCTGGCGACCGGCAGGATAGAGATCACCTCCCAGAACCATTCCTACGCGGTGGATGAGGCCAGCCTGGCCGGGACCGGCCTGGTGGTCACCCACAGGAATCTTTTAGACGGCACCGTGGAAGGAGTCAGGGGGGAGAGGGACCGGATCTTCAGTGTCCAGTACCATCCGGAGAGTGCGCCGGGACCCCACGACAGCAGCTATCTTTTTGATGAATTCCTTAAGCTGATGGATTAGGACCCGGGGAAATAAAGGGATAAGAGAGGAAAATGTCATGCCTAAAAGAACTGACTTAAAGAAAATACTTGTGATTGGATCCGGACCCATCGTCATAGGACAGGCGGCAGAGTTCGATTACGCGGGAACCCAGGCCTGTCTGGCCCTCAAGGAAGAAGGTTACGAGGTCATCCTGTGTAATTCCAACCCGGCCACCATCATGACTGACAAGTCTGTGGCAGACCGGGTCTATATGGAGCCCCTGAATCTGAAATATGTGGCAAGGATCATCCGGACGGAGAGACCGGATGCCATCCTGCCGGGAATCGGCGGCCAGACCGGCCTCAACCTGGCCATGGAGCTGGAGGAGAAGGGCATCCTGGCCGAGTGCCGCTGTGAACTTCTGGGAACCGACTCGGCTTCCATCGCCATGGCCGAGGACCGGGAGCAATTCAGAGACCTCTGCCTGAGACTGGGGGAGCCGGTCCTGCCTTCCATTGTGGTTCACAGCCTGGAGGAGGGAAAGGCGGCAGCCAGAGAAATCGGTTATCCGGTAGGCCTCCGTCCTGCCTTTCCCCTGGGCGGAACCGGCGGCGGCTTTGCCAACAATGAGAAAGAATGTGAAGACCTGCTCAAGGCCGGCCTGGAACTTTCCCCTGTGGGAGAGGTCCTGGTGGAAAAGAGCGTAAAAGGGTATAAGGAGATAGAATACGAAGTGATCCGGGATGCCAATGACACGGCCATCACCGTCTGTAACATGGAAAACCTGGATCCGGTGGGCATCCACACCGGCGATTCCATCGTGGTATGCCCCTCCCAGACCCTGACGGACAAGGAATACCATATGCTCAGGGACAGTGCCCTCAAACTGATCCGGGCTCTCAAGGTGGAGGGAGGCTGTAATGTCCAGTTTGCCCTGGACCCCAAGTCTTTCCAGTACTATCTGATCGAGGTCAACCCCAGAGTTTCCAGGTCATCGGCCCTGGCCTCCAAGGCCTCCGGTTATCCCATAGCCAGGGTTTCCGCCAAGATCAGTGTGGGTCTGAACCTGGAGGAGATCCCCCTGGCCAACACGCCGGCCTGCTTTGAACCGGCCCTGGACTATGTCGTAACCA
>CAMOZD010000304.1 GCA_946630645.1 uncultured Lachnospiraceae bacterium | reverse complement strand
CTCAGGAAATGATAAAAGGAGCTTTACCCTGATTGCCGACCCGGGAACCGAGAGGGAGAAGACCTATACCCAGACAGCCCAGAAGGGGAATATGATCATATTCTATCCTTTTAACGGCTATATGGACCTTTTTACAGACAAAGAATGTAACACTGAGTATGTCAGCAGCGAAGATGATGACCAGAAGAATATCACTGCCTACACTATGATCAAGTGATTCCTATAGGGAATGATAACTGGAAAAAAGTGATGACCCGGAAAGGGAATAATCTGGCAGGTAATTGCCCTGAAAGGTATTGACTTTGAAAAATAGAATGACCTGGAAAGGAAATGATCTGGAAGGTAATAATCTGGAAAATAATGACCCGGAAAGGTGATGACAAAAAAATAACCGCCCCGGAAGCTCTTGCAGGAATCTCATCCTGATCCCCGCCGGAAGCTTCCGGGGCGGTTTTTATTATTTTAAAGTCTTTTATAGATTGGTTTTTTGTAGAGCTGACAAAGAAAAGCCCTTCTGGCTCTTTGGCCAGGAAGTTACCTGGCTTTCTTGAGGAGCTCATCCCAGCGGCGGTCAACCTCTGCCTGGAAGTCGGCGATCAGGTCTTCCTTGCCGGGCTTAAAGAGATGCTTGAAACGGCCCTGGGGTCTCAGGAAGTCCTCGATAGGAAGCTTTTTCTTAGGAGTGTAGTTGACGATCCACTCACCGTCGATGACCTCGAAAAGGGGCCAGAAACAGGTGTCTACAGCCAGCTGACAGATTTCCAGGATGTCTGCTGTGTTATAGCGCCAGCCCCTGGGGCAGGGTGCCAGGACATTGAGGAAGGCTGCTCCCGGTGTGTAGATGGCCTTTTCCGACTTAGTATGAAGGTCACGGAAATTTTTTACGAAAGTTGTCTGGGCCACATAAGGGATATTGTGGGCCGCGATTACCTGGGCCAGGTCCTTGCGGTTCTGGCCTTTTCCCTCGGATACAGAACCGACCGGTGTGGTGGTGGTATCCGCATACATGGGTGTGGCGGAAGAACGCTGGATACCGGTGTTCATATAGGCCTCGTTATCGTAGCAGACATAGACCATATCATGATTTCGCTCCATGGCTCCGGACAGGGACTGGAAACCGATATCATAGGTGCCGCCGTCGCCGCCGAAGGCGATGAATTTATGGGTTTTCTTTACTTTGCCCTTCTTCTGCAGGGCCCGGTAGGCTGCTTCTACGCCGGAACAGGTAGCGCCGGCATTCTCGAAGGCGTCGTGGATGAAGGAATCTTTCCAGGCTGTGTAGGGATACATAAAGGAAGATACCTCAAGACAGCTGGTGGCACAGGTGATGACTGCCTCGTCTCCTTCGTGGAGACCACGGAGGACATTTCTTACACCGATGGTGGCGCCGCAGCCCGAACACATCCTGTGGCCGGGGGAGAAACGCTCTTCTTTATTTAAAGTCTGTTTCAGATTATATGCCATGATTATTTGACCTCCTTACTCTCTCACAGACAGGTAACGGTAGAACTCACCGTTGTCACCGGTCTCCTGAATCTTCTGCAGGTCACGGAATACAGAAGTAAGACTCTCTACCGTAACATCCCGGCCTCCGAGACCGTAGCAGTAATTGATGACTGCCGGATGCAGGTTTTTATTATAGAGGGCAGTGCGGACTTCTGCACCGAGTGGGCCGCAGGAACCGTTGAAATCCTCACACCGGTCCATGATGGCCAGGTACTTGACATTCTTTAAAGCCTCCGCGATCTCCTCTGACGGGAAGGGGCGGAAGAGACGGATCTTGAGAAGACCGGCCTTAATGCCATGGTTTCTCAGACTGTCCACGGCGTCTTTCGCTGTGCCGGCTGCGGATCCGATGATGACCATGGCCAGATCTGCGTCCTCTAAGCGGTATTCCTCGAAGAAACCGTAGGACCGGCCGGAGATGGCTTCGAATTCCTTAGCCACTTCCAGAGTCACCTTCTTGGCATTGCGCAGGCCTTCTAACTGGGCCCGGCGGGCCTCCATCACATAATTGGTCACGGCATAGGGACCGTAGGCGATGGACTCATCATCCTTGAGCAGGTAGTGGTCCGGCTCATATTCACCGACAAAGTTCTTAACTACATCATCCTCCAGCAATTCAATATTCTCTACGGCATGGCTGGTGATGAAGCCGTCCTGGCAGACCATGATGGGCAGCATGACGTCTTTGTGTTCGGCAATCCGGTAGGCCTGGACCATATTGTCATAGGCCTCCTGGTTGTTCTCTGCAAAAATCTGGATCCAGCCTGTGTTGCGGGCACCCATGGCGTCGGAGTGATCACAGTTGATGTTGATCGGTCCGGAAAGGGCACGGCAGACCAGGGAGAGACAGATGGGCAGACGGTCGGAAGCAGCCACATTCAGGACCTCCCACATAAGGGCAAGGCCGCAGGAGGAGGTGGCTGTGATGGTGCGGGCACCGGCCGCCTCGGAGCCGATACAGGCACTCATGGCGGAGTGCTCACTCTCCACGGGAATGAAGACCGTGTCTACCTGACCGTTGGATACATAAGAAGTAAAATACTGGGGAATCTCCGTGGAAGGAGTGATTGGGTAGGCCGGCATAACATCAGGGTTGATCTGACGCATGGCGGTTGCCACAGCTTCATTACCGGAGAGTCTTTCTTTGATAGCCATTTATTTTACCCCCTTAAACAT
>CAMOZD010000303.1 GCA_946630645.1 uncultured Lachnospiraceae bacterium | reverse complement strand
CAGCCATTACAACGATATGAATGTCCTGTCCATGCATGCTTTGATCGGTGCTTATAAAAAGGAAGGCCAGGACTGGACCGACCAGCTCTGCCAGGTCTTAAGCCGTAATATCAACGACGCCTATGATTTTATGGTCAGACATTTTCCCGGAATATCCGTGGCTAAGCCAGAAGGAACCTACATGATGTTTCTTCATTGCAGGAAATACTGCCAGTCTAAAGGAATGACCATAGACCAGCTGATCAAGGCCGGCTGGGATGTGGGCGTGGCCTGGCAACAGGGAGCACCCTTCCATGACCCCTGGGCCATCCGCATGAATTTTGCCCTGCCCCACAGCCTGGTCATGGAGGCCCTGGAGCGTCTAAAGAAATATGTATTCATTTAAGTCATGAACCGGACCTGCAACCGGTAAAAAATAGAGGAGATTATGAGAGTTTTTATAGCCATTACCCTTTCTGACCAGGTCAGGGAGGCAATGGGATATGTAATAGGGGATATGAAAAAAAGTGGCGCCAGGGGCCGCTATACCCCTGTAGAAAACATGCATCTTACCCTGGCCTTTATCGGGGAGACAGAGGACATTAAAGAGATCGGAGATGCCTTAGACCAGGTGACCTTCCAACCTTTCACCATCACTACAGACGGCTTTGGGCATTTTGGCAGTCTTTACTGGATCGGTCTCGAGGACCAGCCGGCTCTTGAAGCTCTGGTCAGGTCTGTCAGGAAGGCCCTGTCAGATGCCGGTATCGGCTTCGACCGTAAGTCTTTTAAGGCCCATATCACTGTGGCCCGCAAGGTAGAAAGCAGGCAGGCCCTCAGAGTAAGGGTACCCAGGGTAACCATGGAGGTGGATTCCTTCTCCCTGATGAGGTCAGACAGGATTAAGGGAAGAATGAAATACAGGGAACTGGCAGCCTGGGAGGCCCGGAATGAATCCATTCAGGAAAAAAACGGGCTGCCTCTATGGCTGGAAAGTGACCGCCTGGTCATCAGACAGATCACTCCGGAGGACAAAGAAGATTATCTCTACGGGGTCAGCCTGGCATCTGAGAACAAGGCAGCCTACCAGGATAAGGACCTTGCAGAAATACTCTGGAAGGATGTTCTTGAGGACCCGGATTCCATTAGCATGGTCATTTATGACAAAGACGGCGGTCAGGTCCTCGGAAGCTGCAGCTTTGACTACTGGTCAGGCCAGAATCCGGAAATTGGTATTAATGTGGATCCGGCCAGACATAATCAGGGCCTGGGAACAGAAACCGTAAACAGGCTCAAAGAAGCCTTCAGGGAGCTTCGTCCCGGATGCAGGCTCCTGATCAGGACCAGAAAGACTAACTTAAGCTGCCAGAAAATGATAGAAAAATGTGGCGGCAGAAAGCTTAGTGAGGACAGCAAGAGTACAAGGGAAGACCTCTTTTCCTATTTGCTTCTTCCATAAAAACCTGTCTTGTCAAGACCTTTGAAAATAAAAAATATCCCCGGCCAATCCTTGAAACTACAAGGGACAATTAGTATAATGATTAAAAACAGCTCAATATATGGAAGGAGCCTGATCATGGATAAAAATATAATTACAATCAGCAGAGAGTTTGGCAGCGGCGGACACACCATCGGTAAACTGGTGGCAGAAAAGCTGGGAATAGAAATATATGATAAGGATGTCATTAGAAAAACCGTAGAAGAGTCCGGTCTTCATGAGAAGTTTGTCAAGGCCTATGGTGAGTTTGCCCCAACTGCAGATGACCGATTCGCCTACGGCTTTATCGACTTGGATTCGGTAGACGATTCACCGGTCCTGCAGGTTTGGAAGGCCAGGGAAAAAATTATTAAGGAGTTCGCCGAGTCAGGCCCCTGCGTAATTGTCGGCAGCTGCGCTGACTATATATTAAGGGAGAGGGAGGATCTTTTAACGGTCTTTCTCTATGCTGACGAGAAGACAAAAAGAGCCAGAATCAAGGAAATCTATGGGGATTCAGACCTGAAAACCAGAAACCGCATCAACAATATTGATGTAAAAAGAAGCATTCATTACAAGTATTTTACCGGCAGGGAGTGGGGTAAGGCCCAGAATTATGACCTGGCCCTGAACCGGGGAAGCCTTGGCATAGAGAAATGTGTTGATTTGATTGTGACAGCAGCCAGATAAGGATAGACACGGAAGGTCTGTCAGTCCGGCGGCAGCTCATAGCTGTCTGTCAGTCCGGCAGCAGTTTATAGTTATCTGCCAGTCCGGCGGGCAGCTTATAGCTGTCTGTAAGCCCGGCGGGCCAATCACGGCTGTCAGTCAGACGGGGAATGGGGAAAATAT
Organism: uncultured Lachnospiraceae bacterium; assembly: GCA_946630645.1. Taxonomy (GTDB): domain Bacteria; phylum Bacillota; class Clostridia; order Lachnospirales; family Lachnospiraceae; genus Anaerobutyricum. The sequence continues at coordinate 377 of CAMOZD010000303.1, read as the reverse complement.
GTTTAAAGCAGATAGTAAGCTGGTCAGGAGTTTCTTTTATTCGTTCAGGCTTGCCCTGGCCAGCAGTTGTGCCATTTATGCCGCCCATCTTATGGGACTGCAGTTTGACACCCAGGCCGGAGTCATCTGCCTCTTCTCAATGTTATCAACCAGAAGAGACACCATAGAACTGTCTTTTGCCAGGATCATTTCCTTTGTTGTGACGGCAGTGACAGCCTGGTTTGCTTTCCGCTATATGGGAAGTGAATGGGTCGCCTTCGGTATCTATATCCTGATTACGGTACTCTTTAGTGAAATGATGGGCTGGGCGGCGGCCCTCTCGGCAAATGTTGTGGCCGGCTGCCATTTTCTGAGTGTCCAGGATTTCTCTGAGGCGG
>CAMOZD010000302.1 GCA_946630645.1 uncultured Lachnospiraceae bacterium | reverse complement strand
GGACCCCACCAGTTCTAATCCTTACGGGAGGGTACCCCGGCTTGCTTACACTAGGACCCTTCGTTACCGGGAGGAGGATATAGCAGCCCTTGACGCAGATGGTCTGATGATTACCAGGGCTGAGATTCTGGGCCGGCACGGAAGGATTTTCAATGACCAGAATCTTCAGGATTATTTTGAGGACCAGTCCTGGTACCACGCCCAATACACAGCCCTGGAGTTTGACGAAAATAGTCTTAATGAAGTAGAGAAGTATAATCTGGAACTGCTGGAGGCGGCAGAGCAGACGGTTTATAAGTAGAATAATATGGCAGTGCAGATAACTGACAAGACCAAGATATTTCCACTATTGTGCATAAAGTTTTATTCTTTTTCAGGCATTTATCCTGACTTTATGGTATAATTTAGATGGAACCATAGACTTTGATTAAAGAGTGGCAGAGATATGTACGATGTTCTGATTATCGGCAGCGGACCGGCCGGACTTTCGGCGGCGGTCTATGCGAAAAGGAGTAATCTGAATATAATTGTGGCCGAGAAGGACTACATGGGAACGGGCCAGATTGCCGGCAGTGTCAGGGTGGATAATTATCTTGGCTGTCCGGGCATAAGCGGCCTGGAGCTGGGTGACCGTTTCCGTCAGCATGCTGAGGAGATGAGGGTGCCATTTTATAACGGTAATGTCTGCTCCATCAAGGATGCCGGTTTTTCCTGGCGGACCTGTTTCAGCGAGGGCGAGTGTATAGAGTCCCGGACAGTGATCTACGCAGCCGGAACCAGGCCCAGACTGCTCAATGTAGAAGGAGAGAAAAAGTTCTTTGGCCGGGGTGTTGCTACCTGCGTGGTCTGCGACGGTCCTCTTTACAAGGGAAGGACTGCGGCAGTCATCGGTGGCGGTGACACAGCCCTGGATTCCGCCCTTTATCTGGCAGATATCTGTTCCAGGGTCTACCTGATCCACTGGAGACAGGACTTCCGGGGCAACAGAGCTGTTTTAGGTATGCTGGATAAGAAGCCTAATGTCGAGATTCTCAGGAATCTGTCAGTCAGACGGATCTGCGGAGGCGAAAGGGTGGAAGCCCTTGAACTATCTGACGGGCGCAGGCTGGAGGTCGATGTGGTCTTTGAGGCTGTGGGAGCAGATCCCAGAACAGAGATTCTAAAGAATACGGTGCTGCTGGATCCGGCAGGCTATGTTCTGGCCGGCGAGGATGGGGTCACTTCTGCGGAAGGCTTTTTCGTGGCCGGAGATGTGAGAAAGAAGAGACTGAGACAGGTTGCAACTGCTGTGGCAGACGGAGCTAATGCAGCCATGAGTGCCATGAATTACCTGCGTCGGTTTACATAATCCGGGCAGGCAGCAGACCAGTTGATTTCTATGACAATCCATAACAAGAGCAGTTTTTTCAGAAAATAATTATATAGAGAATCAGGCGGTATCGCTCGGAAGAGTGCTATCGCTTCTTTTTTTGCCGGAAGCCTCATTTTCTTATAAATTTATTCCTAACTTTTATAAATCGCTATTTACTGTTTTAAAAAAATTGTGTATATTTAGTGGGAAGAGTTTTTAAAAATGTAACATTTATTTAATATTTTTATCATATGACAAAAAGGGGGATGCTTCCATAATGCAGAACGTTGGTTTTTGCAGGAGATTATGCTGTCTGGTACTGCTGGCAGCAACAATGACATATGCAGGTCTGGTATGGTTTCAGGAAGGTATGACAGTGAAAGCCAGTCAGGCGGAGCAGATTGATATCGGCAGCGATACACAGATTGCATCCCGGATCGGTATGAAGAATTATTCCTTTTATCCCGACGGCGTGGAGCCGGATCCTGCTCTCTATTACGGAGAGACAGCCCTTGTCAGGGACCAGGATTACACGGTGGAATACCAGGATAATACAGCCGTAGGCACTGCCACAGCCATGGTTACAGGCTTAGGTGCCTATAAAGGACAGCTGGCCTTAAAGTATGAGATCGTTCCAGCTGAACTGGCAGCGGCTAACCTCACCCTGGATCCCTCTCTTATAGAAGAGACCGGTGCCCCCCTGACCCTTGCCGACCTTAAAGGCACCCTCTTTTATGTGGCTTCCGACAAGGACAGGATCCATGCCCTGATTGAAGGAAAGGATTATAAGGTTGTGGGCTACGGGGAAAATGTGGGACCAGGCACGGCCAAGATGACAGTGGGCGGCCTGGGCAATTATACCGGTATCGCCACAGTAACCTTTACTATTTACAAGCAGAATGACGTTTCCGATAAGAACACTATGGCCATGGACATCAAGGATGCCCAAGTGACATTTTCCAATATCCAGGACTACGCAGGGAAGCCGGTCATACCTGACCTCAGGGTGACCTACAATGGCAGAGACCTGGTAGAGGGCCTGGATTATAAACTGGAGGTTTCCAACAATATGGGACCCGGGACGGCCAGCTTTAAGGTGACAGGCATAGGAAGCTACGGTGGAGAAAAGACCGGAACCTTCGAGATTATTGATGGCTGAGGGAAAAAAGAGAGAGGACCGGCCGGTCCCACCCGGGAAAGTCATGCTTGTATAAAAGGTATGAATAGGTTATAATAGTCAACGAATTAAATAAGAGGTCTTCAGGGCAGGGTGAGATTCCCGACCGGCGGTGTATAAAAAGAGGGCGACCTCCTTTTATGAGCCCGCGGGCGAT
>CAMOZD010000301.1 GCA_946630645.1 uncultured Lachnospiraceae bacterium | reverse complement strand
TACCCCCAGCTGGCTGTTGGGGAGTATAACCACTACACTTTTATATTAGGAGGAGGAAGAACTGAGAATGTTTCTGTGACCTGAAGGCCAGGCCCGCCGGTGACGGCCTGGCTGGAAAGAAACAGGGCAGAGACCAGGGACTTATGTCTTTATGGGAGCAGGCTCAGTTCGAGACGACGTGGGATGGTTTGAAAATCAAATCGAAGAACGGCGCCGGGCCGACCAGCAGATGCTGGAGGACTCCTTTGTACGTGCTGCAGGTGTAGTGATGGGAGCAAGGTCCGCCCGCAAAATCGGTGACGAGCGGATTATCACTAAAACTGCCATAGATGAAATTTTGAAATATTATCATTTCAAAGGGGCAGACATACCGGAAAGTCTGATCACTGTCGAGGACCAGCTGGATTACTGCCTGAGGCCTTACGGTATGATGCGGCGGAAAGTTGATCTGACAGAGGGCTGGTATAAGGATGGCTACGGGCCGGTCCTGGCCTTCTGGGCGGAAACCGGAGACCCGGTTGCTCTTCTGCCGGCCAGTTTCAGCGGCTATTTCTATAAAGAGCCGGTCACTGATAAACATATAAAAATAGATGGAAGAACAGCCGGCCTTTTTGAGAGGGAGGGAATCTGTTTCTACCGCCCCCTTCCCCAGAAAAAGCTGGGCATAGGGGACCTGTTGGTCTACATAAAGAATTGTCTGTCTCTGGGCGACCTGGCCCTGCTGGCAGCCGCCACCCTGGCGGTAACCCTGGTGGCCATGCTATTGCCGGAAATCACAAAGATCCTGACCGGGCCTGTGCTGGCCAGCGGCAGGACAGAAGCCCTGACCGGTATCGGTATCTGTCTGGTATGCATAGCCATATCCAGCCAGCTGCTGGCCAGTATAAGAGGCCTGCTTCAGACCAGGATTAATACCAAGACTTCCATGGGTGTCCAGGCCTCCATGATGATGAGGATCATGTCCCTGCCGGCCAGCTTTTTTGACCGTTACAGTCCGGGTGAACTGAGGAGCCGGTCCATGGCTGTTAACCAGCTTTGCTCCATGATGGTGAATACCATACTGGCAGCGGGCCTGACTACGGTCTCGTCCCTTCTTTATTTCGGCCAGATTTTCCACTTTGCTCCTGTTTTGCTGCTGCCGGCCCTGCTGATCCTTTCACTGACGGTAGGCTTTACCATAGCCAGCACCCTGGTCCAGGTCCGCCTTGACCGGAAGAAAATGGATCTGGTCGCGAAGGAATCGGGCATGAGCTACGCATTGATTACAGGAGTGGAAAAGATCAGACTGGCCGGGGCTGAAAAGCGGGTGTTTGCCAAATGGCTGACTCTCTATGCCGATGGTGCGGAGCTTAGCTTCAATCCACCCCTCTTCCTCAAAATTAACGGGGTAATCAGTATGGCCATAGGGCTTTTCTCCAATATCATCCTCTACTATCTGGCGGCGGCTAACCAGGTCGGTCAGTCTTCCTATTTTGCCTTTACGGTGGCCTATGGAGCCTTAATGGGAGCCTTCATGTCCCTGTCGGGGACAGCCCTGACTGCAGCCCAGATCAGGCCTATCCTGGAAATGGCAGAGCCCTTCCTGAAAACAGAGCCGGAAAGCTCGCCGGATAAAGAAATCGTTACGCGGATTTCCGGCGGAATCGAGCTGGATCATGTGTCCTTCCGTTACAGTAAGGACGGGCCCTATATTTTACAGGACCTGTCATTGAAAATCAGACCCGGCGAGTATGTGGCCCTCACAGGCAGGACCGGCTGTGGTAAATCCACCCTCCTGCGGCTGCTGCTGGGCTTTGAGAAGCCGGAAAAAGGAGCCATCTACTATGATGGAAGAGACCTGAACGGCTTAGACCTTTCTTCTCTCAGGAGGAAAATAGGCACTGTTCTCCAGGATTCCGGCCTTTTCCAGGGAAGTATATACTCCAATATTGTAATTACAGCTCCTGAACTGGGATTGGATGCAGCCTGGGAGGCAGCGGACCAGGCAGGAATTGGTGATGATATCAGGGCCATGCCCATGGGAATGCACACGGTCATAGGTGAGGGCCAGGGAGGCATCTCCGGCGGCCAGCGGCAGCGGATTATGATTGCCAGGGCCATAGCGCCTAAGCCCAGACTCCTGTTCTTTGATGAGGCTACTTCTGCCCTGGATAATAAAACCCAGCGGCAGGTGGCTGAGTCTCTGCAAGACATGGGCTGTACCCGGCTTGTCATTGCCCACCGGCTGTCTACCATCCGTCATTGTGACAGGATTCTGTTTCTGGAGGATGGAAGAATTAAAGAGGAAGGGACTTATGACCAGCTGATAGATTTAGCCGGCAGCTTTGCCAGACTGGTAGACCGGCAGCGGCTGGATCAAGAGCCCAAAGAGCAGTAACGGAATCCGGCCACCTATCAGTGATTAAGGAATATCTGCTGGAATATTTTCTGTTAAGAACGGTAAAGATATAAAAATATAATATATTGATATAATTAGATATAGGAGGGAAAATGAAAAAAAACTCAGAGCAGGCAAAGGAAGAAAATATGAGACAGACCGGGATGAAGGAAAAAGAAATCCCTGTCACGGAAATTGGTCCTATCCACATTGGGCAGACAGAAAATGCTGAGGCAGGAACGGGCTGTACCGTCCTGATCAGTAAGGAAGGGATGCCGGCCGGTCTCGATGTCCGCGGCGGTGGTCCCGC
>CAMOZD010000300.1 GCA_946630645.1 uncultured Lachnospiraceae bacterium | reverse complement strand
TTCATAGGCCTGGTTTGCTAATGGATAAAAGGAGCTTGCAAATATAAGCCTGAAGCGTTAGGGAAAGGATATATTGAATTATGAAGAAAAGAATCTGGATGGGACTTTTTCTGTCCGGTATTATGGCTGTGGCCTTTGGGGCTGCCTGCGGCCAGCTGCCGGGGACACCGGCCAGGGCCGAGGCTGCCAGTGAAGAATTTGAAGCCGTAAATGAGGGTGATGAAGAGGAAGTCGCGGGCCAGGCAGACCAGGGGCCGGGAAATACAGAGGGCCAGGCAGACCAGGGGCCGGGAAATACAGAAGACCAGAATGGTCAGACAGGCCAGGAAACGGGGACTTCTATAGACCCGATAGCGTCATCAGAGAGCCAGACCGGGACAGAAGTAGAACCTAACGGTTATGTAGTCGTTATCGATGCCGGTCACCAGAAGGAAGGGGATTACAGCCAGGAACCCGTTGGCCCCGGTGCCAGCGAGACCAAGGCTAAAGTATCATCAGGTGCCTATGGGGAGACCAGTCATCTGAACGAGTATGAACTGAATCTTAAAGTGGCCAAGAAGCTGCAGAAGGAACTGGAAAAAAGGGGTTATGAGGTGATCATGGTCCGGACCAAAAACGATGTAAACATTTCCAACAGCGAACGGGCCCAGATTGCCAATGACGCCAATGCGGATGCCTTTATCCGGATTCATGCCGACGACAGTGATGACAGCAGCCTCCAAGGAATCATGACCATTTGCCAGACCCCCGACAATCCCTACAATGGAGACCTTTATAAGAAGAGCCAGCTCCTGTCCGAGTGTGTTCTGGAAGAGGCAGTAGCGGCTACCGGAGCCAAAAAGAGAAGGGTCTGGGAGACGGACACCATGAGTGGAATCAACTGGGCCAAGGTGCCGACCACGATCCTGGAGATGGGCTTCATGTCCAATCCCGAGGAGGACGCCCTCATGGCCACAAAAGCTTACCAGAAAAAGATGGCCAAGGGTGTGGCCAACGGGATCGACCGCTACATCGAGGAAAGATAAGATACAGGGCAGGTAGATCCAATACGAAAATAATGACTTCCCATAGTGAGGCTGCCTTATGGCAAGCCTGCCCGGGAAGTCATTTTTTTAATTCTAAATTATCATATTATCCTAATGCCGTGACGGGAGCCCGTCAGAACTGGCGGAAGAGGCCGATCACCTTACCTATAAGGGAGAATTCCAGGCCTATGGGGACGATGATAGGGTCCATGAAATCATTTTCCGGCTGCAGGCGAATGTGGTCTTTTTCCTTATAGAACCTCTTTACAGTGGCAGAATCCTCTATGAGGGCCACAACGATATCCCCATTGGAGGCCGTCTTTTGTTCCTCCACCAGGATATAGTCCCCGTCAAAGATGCCCGCATTTACCATACTGTCCCCCTTAACCCGGAGCATAAAGGTCTGCCGGTTGTTCACAAACTCAGGTAGTATGGGGAAATATCCTTCGATGTTCTCCGTGGCCAGGATGGGCTGGCCGGCGGTTACAGTTCCTACGATGGGAATATTAATCAGCTCCCGGCGGGCCAGGTTGAAATTATCATCAATGATCTCGATGGCCCTGGGCTTGGTCGGGTCCCTGCGGATATAGCCATTGCGCTCCAGGGTCTCCAGATGGGAATGGACAGAGGAGGTTGACTTCAAATGGACTGCGTCACAAATCTCCCTGACAGCAGGGGGGTAACCCCGGTTCAGGATGGATTGCTTGATAAACTCCAGGATCTCCGTCTGTTTGGCAGAGATCTTTCCGTAATTTTTCTCACGATTCATGGAATGATCCTTTCTCAATACTGATAGCTGCTAATTCTTCTTTATGTAAGCCGGAACCGCCCGGCGGTTCCCTTTTGGACAGTTTTTTGATTCTTCTTTGAAAGCAGAGTTTAAAATAGAGTTAAAGTAAAGTTAAAGGCTGACAGGCCTCCAGATACAAAGTTCTCTTGCAAAAACCGGAATTGAAACCCGCAGTAGAGTAGTCTGTTCCAAACATATGTTTTCCTGATTTTACCATATTTTACAGTCGAACGCAAGTTCTTTTGCCAGCACTTCTTCCGGTTATCCGGGTCTACGGGCGGGCAGCCTTTCTCCAGATACCTTTCGCCTGATCTATCTCCTCCTGATCTATCTCTTATTGAATATTTTGAATATAAGGTGTAAAATTGCTATTGAGATATCCACATAACTAGAAATGATAAGAGGAGTTTATAGGGAGGGTTCCGGCAGCGGCAGACTCCCAGGCTCCCGGTGACAGAAAGAGGTATCCAATATGATGGAAAAGCAGGCAGGACCTGGACCCGTCAAAGAAAATAGTTTAAAAGAAAAGACAGGAAGCGGGAAGGGCAGTGCCGGCTGCAGGAGCCTGCTTTTTCTATGGTTTTTTGCGGCCTGGTCTCTGGAGTACCTGGAACTCCAATGCAGCTTTTTATATATGAAGAAAGAGCTTGTTCTTCTGAATCTGCCTCTCTTCTTTTTAAATCTTTTACTGATCATTTTTTTCCACCTGCTGCTGCGGCTTTTTTCCGGCAGCTGGAAGGTCAGCTTCTATCTTTCAGCCTTCCTCTTTTTTCTCTGGGGCCAGGCTAATTTCTATACGATTTGCTTTCACGGCAGTCCCCTCTTTTTCAGTGACCTGGTAAATGCCAGGGCGGCTCTGGCTCTTTGTCCCGGT
>CAMOZD010000299.1 GCA_946630645.1 uncultured Lachnospiraceae bacterium | reverse complement strand
GGAGGGGGCAGAAGACTTCGAGCAGGCCCTCCACGATATGATCCGCAAGACCATCGCCGACCACAAGAGAATTCTTTTCAACGGCAACGGCTACGGTGAGGACTGGATCGAGGAAGCCACCAAGGTCAGGGGCCTTAGCAACTACCGGACCACGCCGGACTGTATGCCTCACCTGCTGGATGACAAAAACGTGAAAATGCTGACAGAGCACAAGGTATTTTCCCATGCGGAGCTGGTATCCCGCTGTGAGATCATGCTGGACAACTACTGCAAGCAGGTCCACATCGAGGCCAACACCATGATCGACATGGCCTACCGGCAGATTCTTCCGGCTATCACTGCTTATGCCGACAAGCTTTCCGTGACCGTATCAGCAAAGCTGGCTGTAGCCGGTGACCTGGCCTGCTCCTATGAACGGTCGGTAGTATCCAGACTTTCCTCCCTGGCCGACGAGATCTACTGCAGGGCCGGCGACCTGGAAAAGGCCATCCTCAAGCTGGAAGATGCGGCCAATATCATTGAGGAGAGCGAGATGATCCGGGATAGCCTCCTGCCCAAGATGGGTGAGCTGAGGGCAGCCGTTGACGAAGCGGAGACCCTGGTAGCCTCTGACTGCTGGCCCTTCCCGTCCTACGGCGACCTGCTCTTCAGCGTCCGTTAGGAAAAGGGAAAGAGCCTTTGCTAATTGAAATGAGACAGAAGAAGGAGGACCTGCTATGTGTTCAATTATGACCTGGTGCGGCAGAAGTGCACAGGAGAGTGCCTTTGTGAAGGCTCTTGACCAGACGACTTCAAGAGGGCCGGACGACAGGAGAATTATAGAGATTGGGGGAGGACTGATGGGCTTCCGCCGCCTCTCCATCATGGGACTGACCCCCGAGGGCATGCAGCCTTTTCAGCTCCATGACTGCGCGGTAGTATGCAACGGAGAAATCTACGGCTTCAAGGCTCTCCGGGATATGCTGATAGAGAAAGGCTATTCCTTTAAAAGTGACAGTGACTGTGAGATTATCCTCCCCCTTTATTTTGAGTATGGGACTGATATTTTTAAAATGCTGGATGCGGAATTTGCCTGTGTCATCTATGATGGCGCCAAGGACTCCTGGATTGCGGCCAGGGATCCCATCGGCATCAGGCCCCTCTACTACTGCTATGACAGGGAAGGAACCATCATCTTTGCCAGTGAGCCCAAGAACCTGGTCAGCCTCACAGAAGGAAGGATTTTTCCTTTCCCTCCCGGCTACTATTACCAGGACGGAGAGTTCATCTGCTACTGTGATATCGCCAGGACTAAAAGGGTTTGTAAAGACGACCTGGAGACAGCCTGCGGTAAGATCAAAGACAAATTAATCAAAGGTGTGGAGAAAAGGCTGATCGCCGACGCCAAGGTAGGCTTCCTCCTCTCAGGCGGCCTGGATTCCTCCCTGGTCTGCAGCATCGCAGCCAGGAAATGCAAAAAGCCCATCAAGACCTTTGCCATCGGTATGGAGACCGACCCTATCGACCTGAAATACGCCAGACAGACGGCCGACTTTCTGGGGGCCGACCACACGGAGGTTATCATCACAAAGGAGGATGTCCTGAATGCCCTGCCTAAGGTGATCCACCTGCTGGGCACCTATGACATCACCACCATCCGGGCCAGCATCGGCATGTACCTTTTGTGTAAAGCGATCCATGAGCAGACCGATATCCGGGTCATCCTGACCGGTGAGGTTTCCGATGAGATTTTCGGTTATAAATACACAGATTTCGCTCCTTCTGCCCGGGCCTTCCAGGAGGAGGCAGAGAAGAGGGTAAGAGAGCTGCATATGTACGATGTCCTTCGGGCAGACCGGTGTATCTCCGTCAATTCCCTGGAGGCCAGGGTTCCCTTCGGTGACCTGGACTTCGTGAGATACTGCATGTCCCTGGATCCGGAGATGAAGCGCAACCACTACAACAAGGGCAAGTACCTGCTCCGCCATGCTTTTGAGGGGGATGACTATCTGCCCGATGAGATCCTTTTCAGGGAGAAAGCAGCATTTTCCGATGCCGTAGGCCACTCCATGGTGGACTATCTGAAGGAGTATGCCGAGCAGAGATATACCCAGAAGGAATTCGAGACTGCCTGCCACAAGTACCTCCATGCCCGGCCCTTTACCAAAGAGTCCCTCCTTTACCGGGAGATTTTTGAGGATTACTATCCGGCCCAGGCCCAGATGGTCAAGGACTTCTGGATGCCCAACAAGGACTGGGAGGGTTGTAACGTGGACGACCCCTCAGCCCGGGTTCTCAAGAACTACGGAGCCAGCGGCGTCTGACCTTATCCGCAGCCGGACAGATGAAAAGCTTGTGCCTGATAGCGTCTGGGGACAGGTCTGATCCGGGTAGCGTCTGGGGGCAGGCCAGATCTGATAAACGTCCGGACAGGTGAAAAACTAGCGGCCGGGGACGTATTTACTGGAGGCAGCTGATCAGAAAAACTGTGGAACTGAGAAAGAAGAAAGCATAAGAAGGAGATTGAAGAAAGGAACCGAAAAAGGAGACCTAAGAAAGAGGCATAAGGTAGCAGCCTTTAGGGATAAGACAGCTGCCTGCTTCGGAGAAAAGAAGAATTACGGGTAACTGTAGATAAATTAAAGAGAAAACGGATGAAATAACCATGATGCCGGCCGGGGTAACCGGGCCGGTCATGGTGTGTCTTGGG
>CAMOZD010000298.1 GCA_946630645.1 uncultured Lachnospiraceae bacterium | reverse complement strand
GGGAATCCCCCGAAGCTTCCCTGGAACCCCTCATCGTCCTTGACGGCACTCCCGGCCAGAATGCCCTGGTCCAGGCCCGCCAGTTCAAGGAAGTCAGCGATATCTCCGGTATCGTCCTGACCAAGCTGGACGGAACCGCCAAGGGCGGTATCGCCATCGCCATCCAGGCAGAGCTGGGCATACCGGTCAAGTATATCGGTGTGGGCGAGCAAATCGACGATCTGCAGAAATTTGATCCGGATTCCTTCGTCAATGCTCTCTTTGAAAAGCCGGAGGAAGAAGACCAGGAAGGAGAGGAAAATGAATAAGTTAAGTCTGGAGAAATTTGAAGAAGCCTATGACCTCCTGGAGCGGGTGGTCCTTCCCACGAATCTGATTTACAGCGATTACTTTTCCAGCAGCACCGGCAACAGGGTATACTTCAAGCCCGAGAACCTGCAGCAGACCGGCGCCTACAAGATCCGCGGCGCCTACTATAAAATATCAACCCTGACAGAGGAGGAGAGGACCCGGGGACTGATCACAGCCTCCGCCGGCAACCATGCCCAGGGTGTGGCCTACGCTGCCAAGCGCTTCGGGGCCCCCGCCACTATCGTGATGCCTACCACCACCCCTCTGCTCAAGGTCAACAGGACCAAAGCCTACGGGGCCAATGTCCTCCTTTACGGGGATGTCTTTGACGAGGCCTGCGACAAGGCCCTGGCCCTGGCGGAAGAGCATGGCTACACCTATGTAGCCCCCTTTGATGACCTGGCTGTAGCCACAGGACAGGGATCCATAGCCATGGAGATCGTCAAGGAGCTGCCCACAGTGGACATGATCCTGGTTCCCGTGGGCGGCGGCGGACTGGCCACAGGTATTTCCACCCTGGCCAAGATGCTTAATCCCAAGATTAAAGTGATCGGCGTGGAGCCGGCAGGAGCCAACTGCCTGCAGGCGTCCCTGGAGGCAGGTCACCCGGTAACCCTGCCCAGTGTCAACACCATAGCCGACGGTACGGCGGTCAAGACACCGGGAACCCTCATTTTCCCTTATCTGCAGGAGAACCTGGATGATGTCATTACCATAGAGGATGAGGAACTGATCGTGGCCTTCCTGGACATGCTGGAGAACCATAAGCTGGTTGTGGAGAATTCCGGCCTGCTGACAGTGGCTGCCCTGAAGCATATCCCCCAGGATAACCTGAAGGTGGTTTCTGTCTTAAGCGGAGGAAACATGGATATCATTACCCTGTCCTCCGTAGTCCAGTACGGACTGATCAAAAGATCCCGTATTTTTACCGTTTCTGTTTATCTGCCTGATATCCCGGGCCAGCTCACCAAGGTATCCCAGGTGATCGCTGAAAAGCAGGGTAATGTCATCAAGCTGGACCACAACCAGTTTATCAGTGTCAACAGAAACCAGGCTGTGGAACTGACCATTACTTTAGAGGCCTTTGGCCCCAGCCACAAGGAGGAGATCATCAGGGCTTTAGAGGAGGCCGGTTTCCATCCTGAGGAAAAGAGCCCCAGGGGCACAACCATTGGATAAACGGACAAATATCTTGCAAAACCAAGGATGTCTGTTATAATTAGAGCATGAATCATGAAACATGCTCTGCAGCATGTTTTTGTCATGACAGGATGACATTTTTCATCTATGAAGGAGGCCATTATGGATAAAGAGAACAGGAACTCTTATAATATAGAAGACGTGGGACAGGTTCAGATTGCCGATGAAGTAATCGCGGTGATCGCAGGCCTGGCAGCCACAGAGGTGGAGGGCGTTACCAAAATGTCCGGCAACATCACCAATGAGATTGTCAGCAAGCTCGGTATGAAGAATCTTTCCAAGGGAGTCAAGGTAGAGATCCAGGACCAGGATGTAGAGGTTACCTTAAACCTTGTCCTTGCCTACGGAGTAAGCATCCCCAGAACCTCCAAGGAGGTCCAGGAAAAGGTGAAGAACGCCATCGAGAACATGACCGGCATGACCGTGAGGGAAGTGAATATCCGCATCGCCGGCATTGATATGGGGGAGGAATAGACTCCTGTCTGCTTCAGGGGGAGATTCTTTACCCGGCCTGTCTGAACTGTTTTTGATTTAAAAAATACTTGAACCGGCGGAGGACTACATATGAAGATGTCAAGAAGAAAGCTGAGAGAAACGATCTTTCTGCTCTTATTCCGAATCGAATTTAACACACCGGAGGAACTGCGGGAGCAGATGGACTGGTTTTTTGAAAAAAATGAAGAGTATTCGCCGGATGATACCCGGATGATCCGGGACAAGATAGAGGACATCCTCTCCAGACTGCCTGAGATTGATAACATTATCAGTAAGATCTGTGAAGGCTGGAGTATCAGCCGCCTGGGAAAGGCAGAGCTGGCCCTGCTCCGGCTTGCGGTTTACGAGATCAGGATGGACGACAGCATTCCTACGGGGGTTGCCATCAATGAGGCGGTGGAGCTGACCAAGATCTACTGCGGTGAGGAAGCGCCCCGGTTTGTGAACGGTGTACTGGCCAAGCTGGCGAAATAAGGCATAAGAGATTATGATACAGCGGCGGGGAAGAATCCTGCCGCTTTTTTTACCAGGAAAGAAGGCATAAGTATTCAGGAAAACCAGTATGAAAAGAGATACCACATTTTCCGTCTCCCAGGTGAATTCCTATATTCACCGTATTTTCGAGGGAGACTATGCTTTAAAAA
>CAMOZD010000297.1 GCA_946630645.1 uncultured Lachnospiraceae bacterium | reverse complement strand
CCACAGTCACAGGATCGCTCATCTGAAAAGGAAATAAGTGTTCAGGATCAATCCCCGGCAATGAATAGGGAGGCCCAAAAGGACTCTTCAGGTCTATCTGATGATGTAATAGAAGCTGATGAGAGAAATTACGATAAGGGTTCATTCACTGCGGAGGCGGTAAATGAAGAGAGATTCCGGGATTTCTATACGGATGCGGCAGAAGACAGCAAAGAGGAGCAAAGCATAGAGGGAGCCGCCGAGGGAAAAACCGGTAAAAAGAAGAAAACGATATTTGCTATATTGGGTCTGGCAGTTGCTGCCTTAGTCGTTGTTCTCTTTGCCTTTAACAGTGGCCCTAGGATGGAGTCTCTGGAGGTGGCGTATGATGGTGATACTGCGGCAGGGACTGTCCTGGACCAGTCCAATAAAGGAATCAAAGTGGTTGGTCTGGATCAGGAGGGGGAGAAACATGAGATTACGGACTGGACGATCGAGAAACCCCAGACCCTTGAGATGGACAGCAGTGCAACGGTCACCATCAATTATAAAGATCTGAGCCGGAAATTAACGGTGGACTGCTCCACCAGTGAATTAGTGGGCATTTCTGCGGCCTATAATGGAGATGCTGAAGCCGGGGTTGTCCTGGATTCTGAAAATGCGGGATTTGAGGTGACAGCATCCTATAAGAATGGGGAGGAGGAAGTGGTCTCCGGCTGGACCATTGAAACGCCCCAGACTTTGGCAGCGGACAGTACGGCTGCAGTGGTCATTGATTATGAGGGGAAGCAATGTTCTCTGGACGTCATCTGCACCACCATAAGCATAGAAAAGATTAAGGCAGAGTACAGCGGGTCTACAAAAGCCGGAGTTGAGATTGGAGAGGGCAGCAGTGATGTCACCGTAACCGCGGTCTATAAAAACGGTGAAACCCAGGCGGTGACCGGATGGACGGTGGATGAGCCGGTTACCCTGGAGGCAGGGAAGACATCTAAGCTGAAGATCCATTACGGAGACCATGAATGCACCTTAAAGATAGAATGCACAGATATGTCTGAAAAACAGTATAAGGCAAAGTGCAAAACCTATTCTTATGAGGAGATCGCCAGGGATCCGGATGACTATAAAGGGAAGAAAGCAAAGTTTTCCGGAACAGTTTTACAGGCTTTAGAAAGTGATGATAGCCGGCAGGTAGATATAAGATTGGCCATAGATGGGGACTATGATCAGGTGATATATGTGGTATATTATAAACCAGAGGGATCTTCCAGAATTCTGGAAGATGACACGATTACAGTTTATGGGGAGCTGGCTGGTTTGTATAGTTATACCTCTACAATGAATAAACCCATCACTTTACCCATTATCTATGCCTTATATGCCGACTAGTTAAAACAAAGATTGAGGGATTTCATAAGGTCGGACAATATATATATTTTGTAAGCTCAGATACATCGATATAGTATGATAACAGAGGGTCAGACTGGCTGATGTATGACCGGTGCAAAACGAAGATTTGTTTTTCCGGTATACATCATCTGGTCTGACTTAATTGCAATTTATGAGGTTAACGTCGTATGACTGTGGAGAACAGAAATATCTATGCCCTCCTGATTGGGGTAGGAGATTATCAGAAACTGAATATCCTGAATCTGCCGACTTACTCTATGGACCTGATGCTCATGCAGTCTGCATTAATACCAGGCCTGAAGATCCCAAAGGAACACATCCGTCTGCTGGCAGGGGAAGAGAACAAGGGCTGTGTCACAAGAAAAGATATGGCCAGGGCTTTGGCCGGATTTAAAGACATGCTGAAAGAGGAAAGCAGCTTTATATGCTATTTTTCAGGTCATGGCAGGGACAAAAACCTGACCTTCAGTGATGGGGATTTGTCTTTGCAAAGCCTGGTTGACTTCATGGATACCTTGGCAGTCAGGGAGAAAATATTGATTCTTGATTGCTGCTATTCCGGGAATTTTACCACAGCCGGGGCCAGGCGGCTGCATTTTGAAGACGCCATCGCAGACTTTGCCGGCCATGGGATCGCCGTCCTGGCTTCTTCCTCGGCCGATCAGGTGTCCCGGCTTGGTCCCGGAGCCAATCATAGTTTATTTACCGGGGCGCTTTCCACGGCTATGGTCCATAATAAGAAGATTCGCAGGGGACGACTGTCACTGGCAGAGATCAATGAGGAGGCGCAGCGGCTGGTCAGGGCTTGGAATCAGAATAATCCGGGGAAGGAACAGCAGCCGGTGTTTCGCAGCAGCATGGGCGGAACCATCTATTTTCAGGTGGCGGACTATCAGCCCTATCAGCAGCGGGAATTATTCTATGAGACAGAGGACTATGTGCTCCTGAAAGTAGAGCCCTTAAGTTCCCCCAGGATAAAACGCTTATGTGCCTTTGTCATTCTTAAAAAGCCCGGCGGCTTGTCGGCTCTTGCAGCTTATAGCAGGGAGATTGCTGACCGGATCAAACATGAGGAAATATATTCCGGCCCTGCCAGCGAGGCCAGATTCAAAGGGACGCCGGCCCGGGCCGTATGGTGTTATTTTGGTCATGATGAGAGTGATATGGTAAATCACCTGTATTATGCCTACACCATCTGGGCGCCTGATGAAGACTTGCGCCGCCTTTATTTTAAACCGGATAAAAACGCCACTGTGATGAAGGACATTTACCTGTGGGAGAATCAATCCTATGACAGCCTGAAAAAGATATACCA
>CAMOZD010000296.1 GCA_946630645.1 uncultured Lachnospiraceae bacterium | reverse complement strand
TATAGCTTCCTTACATTGCAGATCCCTAAAAATTGTATCTGATTTTTTTCGGAAAACGGTTTTGGACCTACTAATAAGCACCAGTCAAAGTCTATGGAACAATATACTTTTAATCTATTCCTATTTTGTTGAATATTTATAATTATTGCCTATATTATTTATAAATTTCTCTCCAAAACCTTATCAAAAAATAAAATATTTAGAAAATTATTATGCAATATTGACAAAGACCACCCTTCTATATATAATTTATAAACATAATATTTTTCCAGTTATAAGTCGGCTTTTTACAAGCCGCCAAGAGGGAAGCCGGTGGGATTCCGGCACTGTCCCGCAACTGTAATTGAGGCAATCTTTCCAATATGTCACTGGGTAACCGGGAAGGCGGAAAGACACAGCTCAAGAGTCAGGAGACCTGCTTATAACTCATTTTATCTATCAATCACGATGGATGAGGATAGATAAGCTATACAAAGTAAATGACCAGAAGATCCCAGCCCGGGCCTGCCTTTTTAACAAGGAAAGGTTTCTGCTGCCACGATTTTCTGTAACTTTGTATAACTGCGGCGTTTCCATCGGAAACGCTTTTTTATTTTTAGGATTTCTTCGGATTCCTATGGATTAAAAGCTTTCCGGGGATGCACGCCCGTGCGATATGAATTAGATTCCCTGATCCTTGCTATCCCTCCTCCCATCAGCTAAAACTGTAAATCATCCCTACAGTTTTCATCACTTACTAACCAGTTTTACTCAATAATAAAGGAGGATAACATGAAAAAATTTGCAGCTATACTCTTCTGTGCGATCCTGGCTGTCTCCATGGCCGCCTGCGGCAGCAGTGAAGAAAAAGGCAAGAAGAAGGTTACCGGATCCAAAGGTGACGAATATGTTGTTGACGAAGAAGCAAAAACCGTACAGACCGACGAAACTGACACCGAGTATGAGCCCTATACCATCACACTGAACCTGGAAAGGTCCGGCATCGGCCAGAACATGGAAGAGACCTTTACATCCGCTCCTAAAAAGGTCATCGCTGACGGAGACCAGATGGCTGATTTCTTCTTTGACCTGGGTCTGGAAGACCACATGGCCGGCTTCACCCGCGGCGCCTGCTGGTCCACAGTGAACAATTACCCGGCAAGAGACACTGTACCCAAGATCACTGAGGACGGAGTCAACCTGCAGAATGCTTCCAAGGAGCAGATCCTGGCTACAGGCTGTGACTTCATGATGGGCTGGGATTCCCTCTTCTCTGAGGACCATTTCTCTGTAAGCTTCTGTCTGGAGAATGGCATCATTCCCTACTTCCCCTACTGCTGTTCTGACTCTGCCACCTTCGATGACATCTACAAAGACTATGAAGTTCTTGGTAATGTCTTCGGTGTCCAGGACCTGGCTGCCGAGAAGGTTCAGGCTATGAAAGACAAACTGGAAGAGGTTAGGACCACTTTGGGCGAAGATGTCTACAAGAACCCCATCAAGGTATTCGTTTATGATTCCGGTGAGGACGCTCCTTTCACCGCATGTCAGGGTGTTCCCGGCGATATGATCAAGAAGGCCGGAGGCATCTCCATCTTTGATGACATTGACAAGGGCTGGGCTACACCTTCCTGGGAAGAGGTTGTTGAGAGAGATCCCGATGTCATCCTCATCCTTGACTATGACTACGACACAGAAAAGAAGGCAGAATTCCTTAAGACCAACGACGCCACAAAGAACCTCCGGGCTGTCAAAGAGGGCCGGATCTATTCCGCATGCTGTTCTGACATGCAGGGTTCCGCTGGTTCTGCCGGCACTGTTGAGATCATGGCGAAACAGTTCTATCCTGACAAATTCAAATAAAAATAATCATTGATTTACCTGTACCCTTCCCGCAGGCCGGGAAGGGTTTTTATGGAAATCTATTCCCTGAAAAAGGAGACTATTCACCTATGTCAAATATGAAAATATCCCTTTTCCCGCTGCAGAAAAGATCTCATTACCTGATCTTCTGCGCCATCATGATCGGAGTCATGCTCCTGTCCTTTGTCATGGCAACGAGGCTTGGCAGTGTGGAATTGAAGTTTGATGTCATAAAGAGAGTTCTGGCCAACAAGATCACAGGCAGAACCGTCTATCCTTCCACCTGGGAGGAGAGTACCGAGTCCATCCTCTGGTCCATCCGGGTGCCCAGAATCCTGACCGCCTTCATTGTAGGGGCCGGTCTGACCCTCTGTGGTATCCTCATGCAGGCCCTGACCAAGAACCCCCTGGCAGATCCCTATGTTCTGGGTATCTCCCAGGGTGCTTCCGCCGGTGCCGTTTCCGTTATCATGTATGGCTACCTGTCCTTCCTGGGTGGTTACGGAACCATGGTCGGTGCCTTCTTAGGAGCCGTGATCTCTATCATCCTGGCTCTTAGAATAGCCACCATCCGCAACAAGGTGACGGCCACCCAGCTGGTTCTGGCCGGTATAGCTGTCTCCGCTTTTTTCGGAGCCATCACCAACTTTATGATCTACCATACTAAAACCGGTTCAGATAAAGTAAAGACGGCTACCTACTGGATGATGGGTTCCCTCAATGGCGCATCCTGGGACAAACTCAAATACGCCAGCATTGCTTTCGTAATCTGCCTGCTCATGATCCTTGCCCTCACCCGCAATCTGGATGTTCTTCTGCTGGGTGATGATGTGGCTGTCACTGTCGGTGTGGATACGGACAAG
>CAMOZD010000295.1 GCA_946630645.1 uncultured Lachnospiraceae bacterium | reverse complement strand
CCCATCTCGTCAATAGCCAGGATGTTATATATCCGGTCCTGAAAGAGGATGCGGGGGACATATTCCGGCACAATATCCTGGAGGATCATCATAGTATCACATTCCGTGTCATTGCGATAGGAGGCCACGGTAGCCCCGTTATGAAGATTTCTGGGATCAGACAGGCCCTGCTTTAAAACATAGTTGCCGGCGGGGGACTGGATTTTGAAAACGAAGTTGATATGACCATCCCGCTCACCCTCGTCATCCTCGGGATTCTCACCCATAACACTGACCTTAATGGGAACGGTATCATCAAATTCAGGCAGGTGTTCCTTGATATATGGTATAATATTATCCTTAGTAATCTTGATCATCTTTATGCCTCTTCTCCAAATTATTTGACAGGGGAGAACCATTTATATAGAATCCCCCAAAATAAATACATTAATAAGTCTGTTTATATTTTATCACAGAATGCCTGAATTGTTTCAGGCAAATGGCATACTTTTTTGACGTACTTGATATAATTTTCTGAACTTCCATCGAAGTAACAGGTGCCGGGAACCATCTCAAGGCAATATTTTCCATCTTCTATGATCATGGCCGTCAATTTATTTCCGTAGACGCAGCCGGTATCAATACAGATAGCCCCTGTCTTTGGAAGCGGCTTCCACTGATGATAATCAAGATAGATTCCGGGATTACCGCTGCCGTCATAGTAGGTGGGCTCATCTAGTGGTGTATGGCCTATGATGGTCAGCTTGCCCTGGTAAAGGTTCTTTTTAGACCAGGAGTGGTCTTTTACCAGCAGATCCAGCGAGTTTTTATTGACATCCTCGTTTTCGATGCTGGCGTGGACACACTGAAAATCTGGATCGACCAGTGAAATGGGCATATGTTTCAGAATCCAGGGAATATAGTTTTCCATCCTGTCCCTGTGGTGGCGGAAGGACCGGATGGTGGTCCCTTTGCCCACACAGCGCCAGATCAGCTGCCGCTCCAGACTCTTATCCTGTTCCACGATCATCTGCTCATGGTTACCCCGGATCATGAAAAAGCGGTCCGGGTTTTCTCTTCTCCAACGGACGGCCAGCATGAGCATCTCATGGGACCAGGGTCCTCTGTCCATCAGGTCACCCATGAGGATGAGCCGGTCCTTTTTCTTTTTATAATTTATTTTTTTTAATAAGGATATAAAATGATGATAACAGCCGTGGATGTCACCTATAATAATTGTTCGCATTAGCCATATCTCCTTTAACTTTTTATAAGAGTGGGTTTGACAGCAGAAAACTGAGATTGGACGACGCCCCGGCCCCAAAACCACCGGCAGGAATCAGACTGCCTGTCCGGACCAGAACTGCCAGGGAGGGGATCAAAAGCCGGCCAGTTAACCCACATTTTTAAGCTATTAAAATTATAAACAATTCCTGCTGACTGAGTCAAGGCAGGATGCTAAATCAGCCTTTCAGGCAAATACGGCTTGTCTTTCCCTCCATGACTTGTTAATATACTTAACAGATAAAAGCATTTTCCAATGAGAGGAAACCATGGCGGCCATTATCTGCCTGGATCAGTAAATAGAAGATAAGTAAATATAATTAAAGACAGGAGTTTTACAGGATGGAAGATAAGAAACCAGATCAGACAACAGAAGAATATGTGACATTTCACATCACTGCCAGGGACGGCAGGGATGTGGAGATGGCCATCGTCGATGAATTCCAATACAAGAAGAAAACCTATGTAGTCAGTGCCGTAGTAGAAGGGGACAGTCTGTCCGGCCAGGGCCAGTATATCTACCGTTACCACATGACCGGGGATGATTTCCAGGCGGAGGAGATCCGCAATCACATTGAGTATGAAGAAGTGGTCAGGGCCTATATGGAGATGGAAGAATAGATTGGCAAAAATCATAGGTAAAATTGATTTAACCTTTATGAATATGGATGATTAGAACAGGAATGATTGTATGAAGCAAAGAATAATATCACTGAAGACCATAAGAAATTGCCGGGATCTGGGAGGCCTGATCAACCAGGAGGGGCGGCGGATCAGGAGAAGACACCTGATCCGGTCTGCCAAGCTGAGCCGGGCCAGCAGACAGGACCTGGAGAAGTTAAGGGACCTCTATAAGGTTAACCTGGTTATCGATCTGAGAACCGACAGGGAAGTGAGCCAGAAACCGGATGTCAGAGTAGAGGGGATAGACTACCTTCACATACCTGTTTTTACAGAAGCCATGCTGGGAATGAGCCATGAAGATGACGGAAATATCATAAAAAATATTGATAAAATTCCTGATTTCCGTGACCTTTACCGGCTGATTGTCAATGAGGAAAGCTGCAGGACCCAGATGAAAAAAGTTCTGGTGACCATCATAAACCACCGGGGCGGCGGTGTCCTCTGGCACTGTTCTGAGGGTAAGGACCGTTGTGGTCTGGTATCCGCCTTTCTTTTGCATCTTCTGGGATGTGACCGTGAGACTATCATTGAAGATTATCTCATGACCAACCTGGTGGCCTCAAAAAGAGCCGGCAAATACTATCTGCTGGTTCTGCTGGCCAGCAGAAGCCGGAGAAAGGCCAGAAAGATCCAGGGTGTCTTTCTGGCAGAAGAAGAATACCTCCAGGCGGCATTATCTGCCATCGAGGATAATTACGAAAGCATGGACCGGTATTTTTACCAGGTTCTTGGAATTACAGAGGCTGAGGTCAGACGAT
>CAMOZD010000294.1 GCA_946630645.1 uncultured Lachnospiraceae bacterium | reverse complement strand
GATGAATAATGGTAATAGGAAATGTATATTTTGTTGATAACTGACAGAGTCTGAATGAAATATCCTAAATTGTAAGGGCATATTGTCTAGAATGACAGCAGATTTTATCCATCCATGACTCCAGTATCCAGAATGGGCAGGCCAGGTCCCTGCCAGTTAATAGAGTTTTGAATCCTTGGATAAGCAGATGTTTCATAATGGAAACAGATGATTGGCTGACAAATGGGTTTGCAAATCCTTTCCAAAGACATTGGCGTGTATATACAAGAATGATACTATACAGATATAAATTTATAGTTGGTATAACTTGTATAGATACATGTTTTGAGAAAAGGGGGTAAGTTATAAAATGATTAATGTGAAATTAAGTTCGCTTGGACTTGAGCCGGTGCGGGGTGAGGAAAGTCTTGTTGAACGTGTGAAGGCTATGCCTGTTACTATGGAGGATTATAAAGATCTGACAGGCCTGGCTGAATACGTAGGTGTTACAGACCAGTTTAAGGATGTCATCAAGACCTTTCATACACCGGAGGGAGAGACTCCGGCCGGTTTTAAAAGAGAGCTGGTGCTGGATAAGGAAAGGGTTTTAAGAGTTGACCTGGTGAGAGACATTTCCCCGTCTCATCGTCTGCTCTATGGAAGGGCCCTACAATTACCCGGATATTGATAAACTGCTGACAGAGCCGGAATTCATTGATATGAATAAAAAGGTCGTTATTACGGCAGAGCCCAACTATCTGGCAAGGTTTACCTCTACCAACCAGGTAATCAGCTATCAGAGAAGATTTATGAATGCCGCAAAAGGCCAAAGTTGATTGTTATGTATTTACAGGATTCTTTTCTTGAAAACATGGGAGAAGAATCCTGTTTTTTAAACTTGGCAGGTGAGAGACCGGATGTAGACTTGACACTAAAGGTATTTCTTTGTATAATTATTGACAATGATGTATTTATCTGTACTTACAAGGTAAACATTATCTATAGACGGTATAATTAAGACAACAAAGAAAGAGGAGCTCTTTATGAAGGATTTTATTTTAGACAGAAATAATCCCAAACCTTTATATCAGCAGTTCCGGGATGTGGTTGACGAAAAGATCAATTCCGGAGAATGGAAGCCAAATGATAAGATTCCTTCGGAAAACCAGTTAAGCAGCCAGTATGGTTTAAGCCGCATGACCGTCAGGTCCGTGCTGATGGAGCTGGTTAAGGAAGACAAGCTTTACCGTGTACAGGGCAAGGGGACTTTTGTGGCAGAGAAAAAGATCGAAGCCCAGAGCCTTTACTATGTGGGAGTGAGAGAGCAGCTCGAACAGATGGGCTATGAGGTGTCTACAAAAGCCATCGATTGCCAACTGGTGCCCTGCAACCGCAATGTGGCAAAACATCTGAATCTGGAGGAGGGAACTCCGGTTTTCATGATTAAGCGTGTCCGCTCCATTAAAGACGGCCCTGTAAGTATCCATATTTCTTATATTCCCCAGAAATACAGTAAAGACCTGACTCCTGGACTTCTTGAGCAGGAACAATTATGTGTCCTGATGAACCAGAGATATGGCCTTCAAAGAAAAAGGGTTTCAGAGACTCTGGAGTCCATTGCTGCGGATGTTGAGGAGGCTGACCTCTTAAATGTGAAGAAGGGACATCCCCTGCTTCTTCTCAAGGATGATTTGTATTCCGAAGAGGATACTCCTTATGAATATACCAAGGTGGTATTCCGAGGAGATAAGGTTAAAATCCGGCTGAATTTTGAGCAGTAAGCTTAGAAGCCTTCCTGTGAAGCCTGCACATTTTAATATAATCAAATATATTATAAAGCGGTCCTTTACTTTTCGTCCTGTAAAGGGCTGTTTTTTGCTCCCCTGAACCTATTTAGCCGATAATATGTATATCATGGAATGCCTACCCTATGGAATACCTACCTTATGGAATGCCTACCCTGGATTATGACCTGGTAGAAAAGCTGGGGAAGGAAGATACACCGGAAGTAATCCATGGAGGCTCCGGACTTTCTGCAAAGGCCTTTATCTGAATAATCGCATAATCAGCGAAAGTGTCATCATGGTCGCTGGCCTGTTGGAGGATTTCATTTTTTCCATCCGTTCCCGGATCATCGGCGGCATGGGCCGGGATGGCCTGGCAGCAGGCTGAAAGCCATCAAAAAAGCCAATGTTAAGGCAGAAAGCCTTTTCATTAACTAATGATATATTCAAAATAGATTTTAGTTGATTATAGACAGGAGATAATATAAAAACAGAAGATATGGGAGGAGATTCAGCGCAATGGATAATAAGAAGACTTACAGAAAATGGAGGCAGGACGATCCTGCTTTTAATGAAAAGGAGGCCTGGCCTGGCTCCCGGTTCCCGGATGCGGAATGGCATATGTTCAGGGAAAAAGGCTGCCTGGTCACCGCCCTGGCTATCATGTTGAGGCATTTTTCTATTGAAAAAGAAAAAGATGAGAGGCTTTTTAATCCCTGGATTCTCAACCAGAGGCTGATCGCCTGCGGAGCCTTTGATTCCAGGGCAGACCTTAATTTAAAAGACATCAACAGGCTCTATTCCCTGGATTATTCCGGGGCTATGACTTGTTCCAGGGAAAACCTGCAGGCAGTCTGGGAGACCGGCCAGCCTTTCCTGATTGCTGTGGCAGGCGACCAGGGAGAAAGACATTTTCTTGTGGCAGAAGAGATGGCAGAGGATGATCTTGTGGTGATTGATG
>CAMOZD010000293.1 GCA_946630645.1 uncultured Lachnospiraceae bacterium | reverse complement strand
CCTTAACACCATATCCTCCAGGGTCAGCCGCCTCTGCTTCCTGTCCTGGTAAGAGGCAGGAAAGCCATGGACAGCCTGGCCCAGCTCAAAACGAAGCCGGGAGGGGGAGGCGAAAGGGTCTCCCTGTACATGGTCAATATGAAGTATATAATTCTTAAACTGATAAGAGCCCGTCAGGCTCTTGTACATACCGTAGCTTTTATGGTCAAGTCTAGCTATGGACCGTCTCAGGTCCTCCCCTGTTTTCACGATTCCTTCCTCCCTTTTCTCAGCGGTCAGCCAGTTTATAGAAGAAATATTTGTAGCCGGCCAGATATCCTTCCTCCAGCCTGGTCTGGCTGACCCAGTCCCCGTAGGGCGAGTCCTCTCTTTTGGGCAGGCAGTTGGAATCCAGCAGCAGGAACTTATTGTTTTCCGGATTATAGGCCGAGATACAGACATAGTGGCCCGGCACATGGGCTACGGCCACATCGCCGGCCAGCAGCTTTTTCTTCAGCTTCTTTATCTTTCCGCCGGATCCATCCCAGGCAAAACCGTACTTCTCCCCATACTGGAGGGCCGCAGCCTTGAAAATGCCTTCCGCCGTTCCGCTGCCCTCTACCCGGTATTCTTCCCTCACCGCAAAATCAGCCAGCTCCATGACATCCATATACTGGCCTGTCAGGGCATAAACCGCATTGACAGGGGCCAGGATTCCGCATCCTGCCGTCCCCATACAGCCCTCGCTTCCATAGGAGTTGTCGCACCACTGGGGATCGTACTGGGTCAGCACAAAGGGGTCTCCGGGATTCTGGATCTTTTCCGTGGCCTGGATCCTCCACAGGCCCTCCTGCCCTCTGCCTGGACTTAAAACCAGCTTGCCGTCAGCATTTTCATAGAGATAACTGCCGCTTAAGCAGCTCTGGATCCTGTAGGCGGAACCCTCTCTCATCAGCTGGAAGAGAGATCCTTTTTTTGGCTCCGTGGCAAAGCTCACCCCAAAACCTGTCCCCTTGCCGGTAGACCGGACTGTCAGATATACACCGGCCGCCTCATCCTTCAGATAATACTGGTCCTTTTGCTGATAGCTGGCCTGGAACCGGTAGACCATTCCGGCTGCCCCTGTATCTGACCCGTAGCCGCAGGTGAAATTGTAACTGCCGTCCGCCAGAATCTTTTTGGGCCGGCCGTCATAGTGGAGGGTATTGGCCCAGGACTTACCTTTAATCCATCCGATTCTGTAATAGTTTCCGGCATCATAGATGACCTGGCGGGCCTTCCCCTTCCTGCTGATGGAGATGATGCCGGTATATTTTCCCATGGTCCCCTGTTTCTCCTTACAGCCCGGACCCGTGTAGGCCCTGGTTTTAGCCCGCACCGTGGCATAGACATGGTCATAGTCGGGATTAAGGACAAAGATTCCTATGGGAACCCAGCCCCTGCCACTCTTGTCTCCTGCCTGGTAGATGCCATAGACGGCCTGGTCTGCCACCTTCATGGCCCTGATGGTCAGGAGACTCCCATCCAGCTGGTCAAGCTCCTTCTTTCCATAGCGGTCCCCGTAGACCGTCACCGGACCCTTTGACAGAGAGTCAGCAATCACCGGCTTCTGATCCATGTCATAGGGAAAGGCAGCTTTCACCTCTGCCTTGAACCCCCAGGCAGCCGCCATAAGGACCAGCAGCATGAGAATAAGGGGCTTCCTGCCTTTCACTATCTTTTTATTACCATACATATTTTCTGTCATATATCTTCTCCCCCATGTGAAAATGGGCCGCTACCCCCGCTGACCAGACCAGCTGGCAGGCAAAGAGTAACCTGGCAAATATTCCTAATGAAGAAAGAAGGAGAAAATTCCTCAAAATTTCCTCCTTCTTATTTCTCTTATCATGGTGGTCCCGGCCTGGCCCTCTAGTGGATTGCTGTTCCTTCCGGTACGGAATCATCCACGAAAATCACCTTGCAGCCACAGTCGTCATGGGTAGCCGCCAGCAGCATACCATTGCTGGCAGTCCCGGCAAACTTGGCCGGCTTCAGGTTAGCCAGAACGATAATCTTCTTCCCGACCAGCTCCTCCGGCTTGTAATCGTCGCGGATGGAGGAGACGATCACTCGCTCTCCAAGACCGTCAAACAAAGTAAGCTTCAGCAGGTTGCGGGCCTTTTTGACTACCTCGCATTCCACGATCTTGCATACTCGCATATCCAGCCGGTCAAAGGCATCCATATCAATCTGGTCCTTGACCGGGGCGACGGCCTTCTTTCTGGCCTCTTCTTCCTCTGCAGCCTTGAGGGCCGCCTCTCTGGCTGCCGCTTCCTCGGCTGCCTTTCTCTCTGCCTCAGCCTTGGCCTCTGCGGCAAGTCTGACTTCCTCCTCCGTCTGGGGAGTGGAGAAGTCCAGCAGCTTCAGATAGCGCTGGGGATCTACGGCATAGAGGAAAAGGTAGAGCCTGGGGCCTGCCGGCTTGCCGATCATCAGCTGGTAGGCATCCTTAAAGAACTGGGCCTGGACGGCCTTCTTGTTGGCCTCGTCAAAGTCAGGGTCAGCTTCTCTGGGAATGGCGTAAATATATGTATTCAGCCCATCCAGGTCATAGTCTCCTTTTGCGATAAAGTCATGAAGAAGGGCAATCTCCCTGTGGGCAACATCACTGAGAGTGTTGTAATATTCCCAGTTCCTGTAGCCCAGAAGAGTGTTCATGTTCTCGGGAGAGCATACCTCCAGCCAGTACCTGGCCAGGCCCAGTCTCTCT
>CAMOZD010000292.1 GCA_946630645.1 uncultured Lachnospiraceae bacterium | reverse complement strand
AAGAAGATGGTATGTGAGAGCTGTGCCAGTGAGGAAAGCCAGGTGATCATACCCCAGAAGTCTCTTCATGCCTGTGGGAGCTGCGGGGCTGTCATCGAGGCCGGCGACCATACCTTCAGTACCAGGTGTCCCTACTGCCATACCTATCTGATTTTCGAGGACCGGCTGGACGAGAGGAAGCCGGACCTGGTGCTTCCCTTTGCCTTGTCCAGACAGAAGGCCGGTGACCTGCTTAAGGAGACTTACCGTGACCAGCTGTTTCTTCCCAGGGACTTCTGTTCGGTGGCCAGCATCGAGGCCATGGAGGGGATCTATGTTCCTTTTTTCATGTATGATTTGAAGAGTCATACCTCCTTCGATGGGGAGGGTGATGTGATCCGTACCTGGACAGATGGGAAATATGAATATACGGAGACCAATGTTTACCATGTGAGGAGGGAGTTTGAAGTAGACTACAGCAGGCTGCCGGTGGATGCTTCCGCCGCCATGGACAACCGGCAGATGGATCTGATGGAACCCTATCATTATGAAGATCTGACGGATTTCGATACGTCTTATCTCTCCGGCTTTATCTCTGATACCTATGACGAGGATTCTGAGACCATACTGCCCAGAGCCCGGCAGAAGGCGGAGCACTATTCCGGCCAGTATCTGAGGGATATGACGACAGAGTACCAGGTATTAAGACCTGTCAGTGAAGTCACGGACCATCAGCTGGAAAGAGTCTATTACGCCTTTCTTCCTGTGTGGAAGTATGTATACCGCTTTGGCAGCCAGAATTATGAGTTCTTCATCAATGGCCAGACCGGCAAGGTTACCGGGGAGCCTCCGGTGGACTGGAGGCGGGGCCTGATCGGGACAGGAGCCCTGGGCCTCTCTGTATTTTTGCTCCTGCAGTTTTTCTTTTATTTTCTGGGGGTGTTATAAATGGCAGGAAAACAGTGGAAAGTAATTAAAATTTGTCTTGCTGCCGCCGCCGTCTTTTTGCTGCTGGGGCTTTTGTGTGAACATATTCTTTGGTCCAAGGTTCTGGTCAACCACACAGACCGGGCCAACACAAGCTGTCAGACAGACCAGAGGGTTTTTGATGACGCGGATAAGCTGACGGATGAAGAGGAAGCAAAGCTGGAGGCAGAGATCGCTGAAGATGAACAGAGGGCGGGAGCCGATATGGTTCTTCTGGTCCTGGATGATCCCTCTCTTTCCGGCTATGACCTGCTCAGGGATTACGCCCAGCAGGTGTATATGGATTATGACTTCGGCTGGAATGAAGCAGGCGGCGATGGGATGATTTATGTGGATAACTGGGCTACCGGCCAGACCTGGATGGCGGTAAGGGGATCCTGTGAGGAAAAGATTGGTGAGAGGACCCAGCAGTATATCATGAAGCGCTGTAATAAATATGTCAACAGTAATCCTTACAAGGGCTACAGTACCCTGATGAGGCTCTTCACCCTGAAGATGGTCAGCCTGAATCTTTTCCGCCTTAATGTCCCCTGGTGGGTTTGCCTGCTGATCGCTTTGGTAATCATGCTGGTTTTCGGCTTTGTCCAGTATTCCAGCCATACGGCCTCCGACACCACGGACATGGATACTTATGTGCGGGAGGGCGGTGTGACAGAGATCGACCGGGAGGATATCTTCCTGCGCAAAAATGTCATTCGTACCAAAATCCAGAAGGATGACGACAAAAGAAGCGGCGGGGGAGGCTGGGATATCGGCGGCACCGGCGGTTTTGGTGGAAGCGGGGGAAGTCATTAAGTCCTTGACATTCTGAATCCTTGTGCTAAAATAATTTTCATAGCTGATTAACTATGCTATATTGAACTATATTAATATAGAAGCTAACTCATAGACGAGGAAGAGTTCGTTCAGACGCAGCATGACAGAGAGAGGGGCCGAAGGCTGGAAGTCCCTATGGTGCAGAGCGAAGTTACCACCTCCGAGAGGTCCTTAATCGGATCCGGCCGACACCGTTACCGTCCTAATGAGCAGATCTGCACAGGCAGGAGCCGGAGCCTTATGGTTCAGGAGCCAGTCCCGGGATCCGGTCTCTTTGCCGGAGACTGGAAGAGAGGACCGGACTGGGATGCAGATAAGCAGGGTGGAACCGCGACAGGTCCCGGGGAATCATGGCTTATGCCTGATTCTTCATAAAGGAAGTATCGTCCCTGCTCCGTAATTTACGTTACGGAGCAGGTTTTTTTATTTCCCGGGAAGGCTGGATAAAGAGAAAGAAGAATATGAAACAAGCGAAGAAAGATACAAGTAAAAAGAGAAAAATAAAGGCAGGAGAGTTCTTCCAGGGCAAGGCAGGAAGGAATTTCCTCCTGGTCATGGAGATTCTGCTGGCAGCGGCTTTTCTCTATGAGACAGACCTCTGGTATGACCCTTATGCCGAGACCTTCCTGAAGAGGTTTTATGCCGATTCCCTGACCATCTGCGGTGGTCTCTGGGTTTTGCTGGTCCTGCTGACCGTAAAGAAGGTGAATCTGTCAGACAAGGTCAACAGGATTCTGACCTGGATCTGTGGTCTGACCATACCCCTTGTCGCCTTCTTCTGGCTGGAGTGTTATAACGATATGCAGTTCTGGGTTCCACTGCCACAGATTGAGCCCCAGTACCTGATTCTGGATCTTCTGGTCTACTATGCGATCTTTATGGTACTGCTCCTGCTTTTTAACAGTGTCAGGGGAGCCGGTGTGGCCATGATTACGGCCATCACAGTATTC
>CAMOZD010000291.1 GCA_946630645.1 uncultured Lachnospiraceae bacterium | reverse complement strand
TGGCTTCGCTCTTTGTCACTCTTGGATTACCCCTGCTCATCTATGTCTATCTTTTTATTTACCGGCTGCTCAAAGGGCCTGATGACAAAGAGGGAGATTAGTTTAATGATAAATTATTTCTTCTAAGATATTAGTGAGATGTTATTGACAAAAAATGCTCAATAGCATACAATACTATCATTAGCATTTTGATAACATTTACTAGTTTTGTTTATTCTAATTTTAGTTAGTTTAGTAAAGGAGAATTAATTATGGCAGGATTAAAAGGAACAAAGACAGAGCAGAACCTTATGACAGCTTTTGCAGGTGAGTCCCAGGCAAGAAATAAGTACACCTATTTCGCAAGCAAGGCAAAGAAGGAAGGCTATGTTCAGATTGCAGCCATTTTTGAAGAGACAGCCAACAATGAGAAAGAGCATGCCAAGATGTGGTTTAAGCTTCTTGAGGGCGGCACTATCCGTTCTACCGTTGAGAATCTTCAGGCTGCAGCCGACGGAGAGAACTATGAGTGGACAGATATGTATGCCCAGTTTGCCAAGGAAGCAAGGGAAGAGGGCTTTAATGATATCGCTGCCAAGTTTGAGGGTGTAGCTAAGATTGAGAAGGAGCATGAGGAGAGATATCTCAAGCTTCTTGATAACGTAAAGAAAGAGATCGTATTCTCAAGAGATGGTGAGATGATCTGGCAGTGCGCTAACTGTGGACATATCTGTGTGGGCAAGAGGGCTCCCCAGATCTGCCCGGTATGTGATCATCCCCAGTCCTATTTCCAGCTCAGAGCTGAGAACTACTAGAATTCTGGTCAGTGGTCCGGACCTGCTGCAGTCCCTTCTGTGGGAAGGCAGCTGTGACGGAAGCCGCTGCTTATGAGAATAAAGATATGGCGGCCCCTGTGGGGGCCGCTGTTTTTTCTTCTATCGGAAATATTCTATTCTTCTGTGAATGAAAAGTCTTTCGGGGGATAGGTATTTGCGGGATAGGAATTAGGTAACTGGTGCGTCCACACCTGCGCGGGAGTCCGCAAGAGCACTCTTTCTATATTTATAGAAACCGCAAGGAAAATTACTTGACAGGGTCTGCGGATTAAAGTATAATCCTACTTTGTAGAGTTTAACTCGTCAAGTTCCTTTGCTTGACAGGCGGTGCCGGCCTGGTCCGGACCAGCTTATTATTATACAGATAGAAGGCAGATGAAGCAGCATGGAGAAGATTGTTGAGAAGTCTCTGCTCTATGATTTTTACGGGGAGCTGCTGACAGATCATCAGAAGAAGGTTTATGGAGAGTATATCCAGGAGGATCTTTCTGTGACGGAGTTGTCCCAGATCCTTGGAATCAGCAGACAGGGCGCCCATGATATGATACGGCGCTGTGACCGGATTTTGCACAGTTATGAGGATAAGCTTCACCTGGTGGAACATTTTTTACAGATTAAGAAGATGGTCTCCGAGGTTAGGGATACTGCCCTGAGGGCGGCTGATGCGGACAGTCGTGACATGGTCCGTTCCTGTATGGACCGGATTGTGGAGCTGTCCGGGAATATATTGGAAGAGTACTGATGTCTGTAAAGGAGTTGAGTGCATGGCTTTTGAAAGTCTGACAAGTAAATTACAGAATGTTTTTAAAAATCTGAGGAGCAAGGGACGGCTGACAGAGGCCGATGTCAAAGAGGCCATGAAGGAAGTTAAGAGGGCGCTGTTAGAGGCGGACGTCAACTTCCGTGTTGTAAAGTCCTTTGTCAAGTCGGTCCAGGAAAGGGCAGTGGGACAGGATGTCCTGACCGGTCTGAATCCCGGGCAGATGGTGATTAAGATTGTTAAGGAAGAGATGGAGACTCTTATGGGATCTGAGACCACAGATCTGGTCTTCCTTCCTAATAATGAAGTAACTGTTTTTCTTCTGGCTGGTCTCCAGGGTGCAGGTAAGACCACAACGGCAGCCAAGATTGCCGGCCAGCTCAAGAAGAAGGGTAAAAAGCCTCTCCTGGTGGCTTGCGATGTCTACCGGCCGGCAGCGATAAAGCAGCTGGAGGTCAATGGTAAGAAGCAGGGAGTTCCTGTTTTTTCCATGGGAGATAAGCAGGATCCGGTGAATATCGCCAGGGCAGGTATTGAGCATGCCCGCCAGCATGGGCTTAATGTTGTGATACTCGATACAGCCGGCCGTCTTCATGTGGATGAGTCCATGATGGAGGAACTGCAGAATATTAAAGAGGCCGTTGGTGTGACCCAGACCATTTTGGTAGTGGATGCCATGACCGGCCAGGATGCTGTCAATGTAGCCAAAACTTTCGAAGAAAAGGTAGGCATAGACGGCGTGGTCCTTACCAAGCTGGATGGCGATACCCGTGGTGGTGCGGCCCTGTCTATCCGGGCGGTTACGGGAAAGCCTATTCTCTATGTCGGTATGGGAGAGAAGCTGGAAGACCTGCAGCAGTTCTATCCGGACCGGATGACCAGCCGTATCCTCGGTATGGGAGATGTCTTTACCCTGATTGAGAAGGCCGAGAATGCGGTGAACGCAGAGGATGCCAGGAAGCTGGAGGAGAAGATCCGCAAGGCTGAGTACGGTTTTGATGATTTCCTTGACCAGATGCAGCAGATCAAGCAGATGGGCGGTATCGCTGATCTCTTGTCCATGATTCCCGGAATCAGCGGCCAGATGAAGAATATTGACGTGGACGAGAGCGCCATGGGCAAGATAGAGGCTATGATTTATTCCATGACTCCGGCTGAGCG
>CAMOZD010000290.1 GCA_946630645.1 uncultured Lachnospiraceae bacterium | reverse complement strand
TGTCAGAAGGGACGGCAGCAGACTGTAATATTTCAGGGGATAGAATAGATGCCAGGGGCGGCTGACGCTGAGCCTGGAATCGATGAGAAAAGTATAGATTACAGGCAGCAAAATCAGACCGGCCATGAGACTACCACTGACAGAAGCCAGGAAGACTCTAATAAAAGGCCTGACATAGGCAGCGACATTTTTTCCGTATTTCAGCAAAAATCTGACAGCCACATAGACAACAGTTCCGATGACGATGATATAGAAAAAATAAAAATTGCTGACGGCAGCCAGGCAAACGGCAACTGCCAGGAGCCAGGAGCTTTTGTGGGTCAGAATTCTCTCTATACCTGTGATAATCAGGGGAAAGAAAATCATGGGACTTAAAAAATAGGGGTGTCTTACCGCATTCAGCAGAGCCCAGTAACAGAAGGTGTAGGAGAGTGAGCCGGCAAGAATAGCGTAGGGATTCCTGCGGCCTGTCTCAAAGCAAAGGAAAGAGAAGCTGATCCCTGCCAGGTAGAGCCTGAGGATAATCAGAAAGGAATACATATAATGCATGAAGGCTGTGGGAACTAGAAGGGCAAGAAGGTTGACCGGCTCCCCAATCACATAATAGTGAAGGGTGGAGAGAATATCGGACCCTTCTCCTATACAGGGGTCCCACTGGGTCAGAACCAGTCTGTGGTCACGGAAAAGGGTGGAGATGACCTGCCTTAAATATTTGGCGTAGTAGATCAGGGATTTATAGTGCTGGTCCCATCCGTCCAGTTCCCAGATCAGAGTCTTGCCGGAAAAAATGTACCAGGAAAAGACAGCCAGGGCTGTCAGGCAAAAGAAGACAGTGTAAAGGATATAGTAACTCTTCCTGTCTGGGGAAGAGAGTTCCTTTTCTTTTATAAGACGAATGTTCATAACAGGCCTCCGGACCAGGTAATGTTTTGGACAGCCATCTGCTGTCAGTTTCATAATATATCCCTTTTGTATTTATTACAATAGCATCAATTCAGAAAGATGCCCAGTGGCGGAAGCAGGATTTTGGAAAAGATTCCGGACATACCAGAGTCTATGGAACAGGGACAGGCCAGGGCATAGAAAAAACAGCCGAATCTCTTCGGGGATCCGGCTGTTTTTCGTATTACATAAACAATAATGGAGAAGGTATTGTGCCTGAAGCACAATTAAAAGGGGTATGAAAAATGTAATGAAATTGATCTCAAAAGCTTTAGGATTTCTCTTGATGTCTGCATTATATAGCCTGCCGGGCATGAAATCTCGCCATAACACTTGAAAAAGTCGCCAAATATTGCAAATCAAATATGGTTCCTCAGTCGTGGACATAAACAGTGGTCCCGGATGAAATCATGTTAAAAAGTTCCTCTGCCTTGGGAGGCGGCATGTTAATGCAGCCGTGGGACCCGTTATACCGGTAGATTTCGCCACCGAAGCTGCTCCGCCAGCTGGCATCGTGGAAACCGATACCTACAGCCGTATTGTAGGGCATCCAGTAGTGGACAAAGGAATGATACTTGACCATCATATGATCTCTCTGCTTGTAGGCGATGTGATAGATTCCTGTAGATGTGGCATGGCCTGCAGAGACATTACCCGTCACAACATCGCTGTTGAAAGCAACCTTGCCATCCTCCACATACCACATTTGCTGCTGGCTTAAATTGACATCTATGTAGGTTTTGCCCAGGTTGTATTCGTCCTCCTCCAGTCCCTGGCTGGAATAGACCGGTGCACGTGTGATTTTTTTGCCTTCCTTGATATTTTTAATCAGGTCCTTGGTTTCTTCCTTGACATCAACCTTCCAGGCAGTCAGCCCCTCGGGGATATCTCCCTCAAGAGAGTTGAAGGTTTTGACCACATTTTTCTTTACATATTTCTTAATCTTTTTCTTATCAAGGCTCACTTTATAGTCATCGGACAACTTGATGAAGCTGCTGATTTCGTCCTTGCTGAGTTTTAATTCCTGATCGCCGTCTTTGTAAATGACAGTGCCTTTCAGCCAGGTGTTCATCTTTTTCCTGGCAGACTGGATGATTTCGCTGTCCTTTCTGATATCAGCCTGGATATAATAAGTCTGGTCCTGCATGGATATGGTCGGACTGCGGCTGAGAAAGGCATCCCCAAGACCCTTGAGCAAGGTTTCCTTGTTGACAAGGTTGCCGTAGGTTTCACTCTTTATTCCATATTTGTGTTTTTTGGGATTATAGTAAATATATGCGTTTTCCGGTTCTTTCGGCTGGTCCGGATTCAGGCAGCGGAGCTTATCTACGGAAGCAGACAGCTGGTCCTGGTCGATAGCCACTTCCAGATTACCGTAGTCGGTATGGTTTCTCAGCTGGAGAAACCAGTTGGCAGAATCCTGCTTGTTCAGAATGTCTGTGATTTTATCGAAAGAGACATAGTGGAGGCCTGCATCTGCCCCGGTCAGGTATTCATTTTCATCGGGTTCAATCAGTTCCAGAGTTTCAGCCTTCAGCCGTTTGTCCAGGATTTCCCTGGCCCTGGCCTGGGAATGGAGACCCAGGTCGGTCCCGTCCACAACTGTGTTGGGCAGGAAATGGGTCTGGAAAAAATATCTTCCCCCCAGATAGACGGCTGCCAGAAGGACAAGCAGGGAGAAAACGATCTTGCCGGCTGCCTTTTTTTTCCTGCCTTTTCTGCGGTTACGCCGGTAGGTTACAGGGGCTTCTTCCTCTTCGATGCTGTCCGTCATGGTCTCCTTCACCTCCTTCTCTTCCTTCG
>CAMOZD010000289.1 GCA_946630645.1 uncultured Lachnospiraceae bacterium | reverse complement strand
GATGGCGATCGCCGTCTTGCCGGTCTGCCGGTCACCGATGATCAGCTCTCTCTGTCCACGTCCGATGGGTATCATGGAATCGATGGCCTTGATACCGGTCTGGACCGGCGTGTCCACTCCTTTTCTCTCAATAACGCCGTGGGCTACCCTTTCGATGGGCCGATAACCATCAGCCTCTATGGGACCCTTGTCGTCAATAGGCTGGCCGAGGGCATTGACTACCCGGCCGGTCAGGGCATCTCCCACAGGCACTTCAACCACTCTGCCCGTGGTCTTTACGGTATCGCCCTCACTGATATTTCGGTGGTCACCCAGGAGAACCGTTCCTACGTTGTCCTCCTCCAGGTTCATGACCATACCGTATACTTCTCCGGGAAATTCCAGCAGCTCGCCCTGCATGGCATTCTCCAGACCGTGGACTCGGGCAATCCCGTCCGCGACCTGGATCACGGTGCCCACTTCCGATGTCTGCAGCTTTCCCGAATACTGCCTGATCTGCTCCTTTATGACAGAGCTGATCTCTTCAGGTCTTATATTCATTGAGCCTGTCACTCCTTTTTTCGTTTGTATTGGATAATTCTATCAGACCCGGACTCTCATCAGGTCTTTCTGAAGGCTGAGGAGCTGGGTTTTCAAACTGCTGTCAAGAACCCTGTCCCCGATCCTTACCACCAGACCTCCCAGGAGAGAGGGATCCTCCTGATATATCATTTCAAAAGACTGATATCCGGTGGTCTCCAGGAGCCTGTTTTCCAGTTTCTTCTTCTGGTCAGAAGTCAGAGGGAAGGGGGCAGTCACATAAGCAGTACCAATGCCCCGGTACTCCTTAACCTTGCTAATAAATACCTCCAGAATCGCGGGAATCTCCTTCTGTCTGTCCTTCTCCACAACCACATGGAATAATCCTGCCAGATCTCCGGATACTCTCTCTGCAAATACCCGATCAAGCAGATCAAGCTTCTCCTCCTTGGGGATCTTCGGATGTCTCAGGATCCGAAGAAAATCTTCATTCTCATCCAGGATCTTTCGAACCGCCAGCACTTCTTCGTAGAGCTCATCTACCCGCCCATCTTCCATAGCGGCTTCAAACAGAGCCTGTCCGTATATACTGCTCAGCTGTTTTGCCATGTCGCTTCACCCATCTCTTTCAAGGTCTGCTCAAACAGAGCATTCTGCTTGTCAGCATTCACGGAGGCGCCGATAATCTTCTCGGATAAAAGAGTTGATACAGAAATGATTTCCTGCTTCACCTCATCCTTCACCCGCTTCTTCTCAAGCTCAGCCTCCCGCTGGGCATTCTCGATGATACGTCCGGCTTCCTGCCTGGCATCGGCAAGGATTTCCTCTTCCCTGACAAGGGCCTTCCTTCTGGATTCATCGAGTATCTGCTCCGCTGTCTGATGGATCTCTTTTAATTTTTTGTCATATTCTTCCCGTAAAGCTTCGGCTTCCTGCCGGCTTTGCTCCGCATCACGGACATCCTTCATTACCCGCTCTTTCCGGTTGTTGAGAATCTTTCTGACCGGGTCGATCAGCAGATAACTTCCCAGCAGGAAGAGGATGAATACCGCAAGCATCTGAAAACACATCTGGAAAAGAAGTTGTGGATCCAGGCCGAATATCCTCTGGTCATAGACCAGCGTTTCTAATAACATGCCCCGGCCTCCTTTCGATTACCAGTTCATCCCAATCGATTTTCTTATGTAACCTCATCCGTTACTGATTTTAAGAAAATCTTCCGATCATAGGATTGGCAAACAGCAGGATCAGGCCGATAACCAGTCCGTAAAGACCGGTCGTCTCCGCTACGGCCTGGCCGAGAAGCATGGTAGAAGTGATATCTCCTCTGGCTCCCGGATTCCGTCCTACAGCGGCGGCACCATGGCCGGCTGCAATTCCCTGTCCGACTCCGGGTCCGATACCGGCGATCAGGGCAAGACCTGCACCGATGCAGGAACAAGCTGCTACTAAACCTTCATTTGTAATCTGAGACATAATAAAACCTCCTAATCAAAATACTGTACGCCCGTCTGCCACGTGCATGGGGCATCATAAAAGTGCTGTATAATACAATGTTAAATTCATCCTAATCCGGATAGCGGTCTGTAATAAAGGTCATGGTCAGCATACCGAATACATAGGTCTGGATGACCCCGGAAAACAGATCAAAGTATCCATGGAGAAAAGAGGGTATTCCGATCTTGGCAAACCAGGGCATGAGGGCATACCAGAGTGCCATCATGATGGTGCCGGCCATGACATTGCCGAAAAGACGCAGGGACATGGACACCGGCGTCGAAAATTCACTGATAATATTGACCGGTAAAAAAATCGGAAACGGCTCCAAAAGGTCCTTGACAAAGCCGAGACCATTGGACTTGATCCAGGCAATCTCAATCAGCATAAATGTGATAAAGGCCAGACCGAAGGTCGTGGCGAAGTCTGCGGTGGGGGGACGCAGGCTGAACAAGCCGGAAATATTGGAAAAGAGAATGAAAATCATCAGCATTTCCACATAATTTCTGTAAGGTCCCGCATGCTTGCCCATATT
Organism: uncultured Lachnospiraceae bacterium; assembly: GCA_946630645.1. Lineage (GTDB taxonomy): Bacteria > Bacillota > Clostridia > Lachnospirales > Lachnospiraceae > Anaerobutyricum. The sequence continues at coordinate 200 of CAMOZD010000289.1, read as the reverse complement.
GCTGTTGACTATGCCGTCCAGGGATTCCACCAGCATTTCCGCCAGGTTCTGCACCAGGTTGGGTTCATCGTAATCCTTCATAATCTCGTGCCGGGCGATCAGTATCAGTACCAGGATTTCCAGACAGACAATCACCGTGGTAACCATGGTGGTGTTGATGGACACCACCGGTCCGCCGAAAAGGCGAAACTCAAAGTAGC
>CAMOZD010000288.1 GCA_946630645.1 uncultured Lachnospiraceae bacterium | reverse complement strand
GGGAACTCATGAGATAGGGCACCAGGTACTGCTTGAGGCCAAGTTTTTTATTCATGGCGGCATACTCACTTTTAAACTGCTCATAAACCGCATTTTCCGGTTTTCCCATCAGGGAAAGAACCGAGTCGCAGATATGCTCGGGGGCCACTTTCAGCTGGCCGCTGACATGGCTGGAGCACAGTTCTTCCAGAAAATCCCCTCCCTTGTCCGCCAGCACATAATCAAAGCGGATGCCTGACCGGATAAATACTTTTTTTACTCCGGGCAGGGCTCCCAGGTCTCTGAGCAGGGCCACATACTCGCTGTGGTCCGCATCGAGATTGGGACAGGGTTTCGGGAAGAGACACTGCCTGTGGCTGCAGACCCCATGGTCCAGCTGTTTGGCACAGGCCGGGTGCCTCATATCTGCCGTAGGCCCTCCCACATCATGAATGTAGCCTTTGAAATCAGGATCCTGCAAAAGGATCCTGGCCTCTCTGAGTAAGGAATCCCTGCTCCTGGCCTGGACTCTCCTTCCCTGGTGGAAGGTGAGGGCGCAGAAGCTGCAGCCGCCGAAACAACCCCGGCAGGAGGTCAGGGAAAACCTGACCTCATTTAAGGCCGGCACCCCTCCCCTGGCATCGTAGGAAGGGTGCCAGGTCCTGGTGTAGGGCAGTTCATAAACCTGGTCCAGCTCCTGGCTGGTCAGGGGGAAAGCGGGAGGGTTCTGGACAATGTACTCCTTGCGGGGATAGGTCTCCACCAGTCTTTTTGCCGTGATGGCATCCGTGTTGATATACTGGTCATAGTAGCTTCTGGCAAAGCTTTCTTTAGAATCCCTGATCTCCTCAAAGTCCGGCAGCAATTTATAATCCCCTGCCAGATCCTCAAGGTCCCGGCATTTAAAAACCGTCCCTCTCACGAAGCTGATGTCGGAGACGGCAAGGCCGGAATCGAGGGCCTCGGCAATCTCCAGGACCGACCTTTCTCCCATGCCATACATGAGCAGGTCAGCCCCCGAATCCAGAAGGACAGATCTCTTTACCTGGTCTGACCAGTAATCATAGTGGGCCAGTCTTCTGAGAGAGGCCTCGATACCTCCCAGCAGGATGGGGGTCTTCTTGTAGACCCGGCGGATCAAATTACTGTAGACGATGGTGGCCCGGTTGGGTCTTTCTGACCTGCCGCCGCCCGGGGTGTAGGCATCCTGGTGCCGCCTCTTTTTAAAAGAAGTATAATGGTTCACCATGGAGTCCATATTCCCGGCCGACACGATAAAGGCCAGCCTGGGCTCACCGCAGATCCCGATGCTGGCCGGGTCCTTCCAGTCAGGCTGGGCGATGAAGGCCACTTTGTAACCGGCATGCTCCAGCAGCCTGGTGATAATGGCAGCCCCAAAGGAGGGATGGTCCACATAGGCATCCCCGCAGATATAGACAAAATCCGCCTGCTCCCAGCCCCGCTTTTTCATTTGCTGCAGATTCATGGGAAGAAAGTCTTCCTCCCGGTAAATCCTTTTCTTTGTCTTTTTCATATAGTTTTCCTATCCAGTCTGAATCCGGCCCTGGCAGACCGGTCTTTCTTTTCTTAAAAAAACCGGCTTCAGGAAATATCCTTTCCAAGGGAGGAAAGCTCCTCTTTCGTCAGAGGCCTCCATTCTCCCGGCTTCAGCTTTTCATCCAGGACCAGGGGACCCATGGAGATTCTTTTCAGGGAAAGGACCGTCCGGCCCACCGCTCTGGCCATGCGTTTAACCTGGTGGAAGCGGCCTTCCTGCAGGGTGATATATACCTGCCCGGGCTTATCCCCGATCTCCAGTCTGGCTGGCAGGGTCGGTTTGTCATCCCCGATATCCAGTCCCCCGGCAAAGGCCTCAATCTCCTCCCGGCCCACCGGTCCGTCCAGGAGGGCACAGTAGGTCTTATCCACGTGCCTGCCCGGGGCCAGCAGGGCATGGGCCAGGGGACCGTCATTGGTCAATAAAAGAAGCCCCTCCGTATCCTTGTCCAGCCTGCCCACGGGAAAGAGTCCCCTGGGGACCTGGTCCAGGAGGGAAAGAACCGTTTTCTCCCTCTGGTCCCTGGTGGCAGACACCAGGCCTGCCGGTTTGTTCATCATCAGGTAGGAAAAGGTCTGCCAGCCTACGGGCTTGCCGTCCAGCAGAACTGTGGATCCTTCCTGGTCCAGCTTCTGGTCTGCCTTACGGCAGGTCTCCCCGTCCACAGTCACCCTTCCTGCCTTAATCACTTTTCTTGCCTGGCTCCTCGTGAGACAAGCTCCCGAGGAAAGCCATTTATCTAATCGAATCTGACCCATATCCTATCACATTTTCCTCCAGCCGGGGAGATATTTATTTTTAATTCTTCCCCGGTCAAGCTTACCCCAGCCCAGGGCCAGGTTTTCAAAGCATACCAACACATAGGCAGAAGACCCTGTCAGATCCTGGCCGGACCATTCGATGGTCTCCCCCTTAAGATAACGGTCCAGGCGGGAATCCTCCTCCGCCAGGCAGAGGGTCCTGGGATAGTCCTCCGGCTTTAAGACCATGGCCAGAGCCTGGGAGGGCTCGAACCTTCCCTTGCGGCAGTCTCCCAGATAAAGGCCGGACCGGACCACCCGGAGGCCTCCGAAATCCGGACAGGCAGGGGGAAGGAGAAATAGTCTTTCCTCCCGGATCTCAAGTCTGTCCTGCCAGGAAAGCCAGAAGTCCTCCCCCCGGCTGCAGGATCTGATCTCACCGAGGAATTTCTCTGCCGCGTCCAGAGAAAAGGGCTCATCTT
>CAMOZD010000287.1 GCA_946630645.1 uncultured Lachnospiraceae bacterium | reverse complement strand
TGAGGCCCTGCAGGCCATCGCTGCAGTAACCATGGAAAATGCCCGCAACTTCAACGAAGGACTTCCCTACGGATTTGCAGAAGTAAAATAAAGTAAAATTAAAAGGCAGAGGTCATCTGTCTGATCATAAAGAGGAGGCCCTGCCTTCCCTTTCTTGTCCCGCCACTGGCTGCCGGGCCCTGCTGGGTCCGGCCCCCGGCCGGCGGGATTTTTTTAAGGAATCCGGCGAGGATCCCCAGTCTTAGGAGTATTTATGAGAATAAGAATTGACGATGATTTTGATCTGAAAAAAATAAGAGACAGCGGCCAGTGTTTCAGAGTGGAGCCCTTCGAAGACGGGACCTACCGTTTTATCAGTTCTAACCAGTACCTCTATATCCGCAGGTCTTCCCCCGGCTACTATCAGGTAAAATGCCGCCGGGGCGCCTGGGACAAGTTCTGGCGGGTCTACTTTGACCTGGACCGGAACTACCATATAATCAGAAGCCATATTCCGGCCAGTGATCCCTTTCTGCAGGCCGCGGCCCAGGCGGGCCGGGGTATCCGCATTCTCCGCCAGGATCCCTGGGAGATGCTCATCACCTTTATCATATCCCAGCGTAAGAACATACCTGCCATCCGCAAGGCCGTAAACCAGCTGGCCCGGAAATACGGAAAACCTATTGATACCGGCAGGGAGGTCATTTACAGCTTCCCCACAGCCAGGGACCTGGCCCGGGCCGGCCATAACGGCCTGGCAGGCTGCAGTCTGGGTTACCGTCTCCCCTACATAGAATGCGCCATAGATATGGTCAGATCAGGGAAGCTGGACCTGACCCGGCTGGAAGGTCTCCCCCTTGATGAAATAAAAGAAGCCCTGAAAACTGTTCAGGGCGTTGGGGACAAGGTGGCCGGCTGCATCGCTCTTTTTGGCTATGGCCGGACAGATGCCGCACCTGTTGATGTCTGGATTTCCCGGGTCATCAAGGAAAACTATGGGGGCATTGACCCCTTTACCGCCTATGGCCAGGAAGCAGGCATCATGCAGCAGTATGCCTTCTATTATATCCAGCACGTACTAAGGCAGGCCTAGTGGCCATTTAACCTTGTTTGATTTGGCTGATTTGACCTGCTCTCCTGGTCCGGCAGCCGGCATGATGTAAAGGGTACTCCCGGTGTTTTTCCAGGTATCTTTCAGATATCTCTTTACTCCACTCCGGCAAGCTTTCCCATGAGAGTGAAAAGGAAAAAAGCCAGGATGTCAATGGCTACAATAGTTGAACCCACCGGTGTTCCGGCCAGGATGGATATAAGGATGCCAGTGACGGCACAAATGACAGAGAGCACTGCCGAACAGATCGTCACCGATAAAAAACTGCGGAAAAGCCGCATGGCAGACAAAGCTGGGAATATAACCAGAGCAGAGATCAGCAGAGATCCTACCAGATTCATGGCCAGGACGATGATGACGGCGATAATCACAGCCAGCAACAGGTTATAAAAGTTCACCTTAGTTCCCACGGCCTGGGCAAAGCTCTCATCAAAGGTCACTGCAAAAATCTTATTGTAAAACAGAACAAAAACCACCATGACAATACAGGACAGGACCACACAGACCCAGACCTCACTCTGCCTGAGGGTCAGAATAGAAGTCGAGCCAAAGAGAGTACTGCACACGTCTCCGGACAGATTGGAAGAAGTGGAAAAAATATTCATCAACAGGTAGCCGATGGCCAGAGCTCCCACAGAAATCATAGCTATGGCCGCATCTCCCTTGATTCTGGTATTCTGGCCGGCCCTCAGCAAAAGAATGGCACTGACCATGGTGACAGGGAGAACAAGGACCATCTGGTCAGTCAGATTCAGAACTGAGGCCACAGCCATGGCTCCAAAGGCCACATGGGACAGACCGTCTCCGATAAAAGAAAATCTTTTCAGAACCAGGGTCACCCCCAGAAGAGAAGAGCACAGGGCAATCAGCACACCCACAATCAGGGCATACCTCACAAAAGGATATTGAAAATAGTAGATTAATTTATCAAGCATAATTTCCTCCGGCAGCTTATCATAAAGCTGCTTTTTTCTTTCTTCCTACAAGTCATTCCGGTCATAGCCGGCATATTCTTTTCCGGCACTGCTCTTAAGGTAGTCTTCTTTCTTACCAAAAAACACATCCCCTCCTCCTATATGAAGGATATGGGAAGCATATTTGAGAGAAGCCCCTATGTCATGGGAGATCATAATGATGGTAATTCCCTCATCGTTCAGCTGTTTAATCAGCTGGTACATCTCCTCAGTAACCCTGGGATCCAGCCCCGATACCGGCTCATCTAAGAGCAGGAGTCTTTCAGTGGCACACAGGGCTCTGGCAAGGAGGACCCTCTGCTGCTGGCCTCCGGATAATTCCCGGTAGCAGCGACGGCTCAGCTTATCGATATCCAGACGGGCCATATTCTCCCTGGCCCGGTCCTTATCCGTCTTTGAATAAAAAGGATGGAAACCCTTTTTGCTTTGACAGCCGGACAGGACAATCTCCCTGACAGAGGCGGGAAAATCTCTCTGGATCATGGTTTGCTGGGGCAGGTAGCCAATCTCTGTGGCCTTTAACCCATCTCCCAGCACTATTTCCCCATCCAGAGGGCTCTGCAGACTGAGCAGGGTCCTCATGAGGGTAGACTTGCCCGACCCATTTTCCCCAACAATACAGAGATAATCTCCCTGATTCACTTCAAAATTCAAATCTGTAACCAGTCTTATATTTTCATAGCCCAGGGTCAGTCCCCTG
>CAMOZD010000286.1 GCA_946630645.1 uncultured Lachnospiraceae bacterium | reverse complement strand
GCCGTACTGATTGCTGCCCGGCTCTGAATCCTTGGTCATCCACACCAACATCACAATAAATCCTACAATCGGTACAAACATTACCAGATACCAGGTTCCCGCCTTACCAATATCATGCAGTCTTCTCACCGATACTGTCAGGCCCGGGATAAACATAATCAAAGAAACAATACTCTGAATAAACTGATAACCAGTATATGAGGCACAAAGATAAGCTACCAGATTCACAATCCATGAAAACAGCATAAAATACCAGTACTCACTTCTTCTGGCCCTGCCTTCAAAGGTTAAATATTTTGAAAAACATGTGGAAATAGCTTCCTGAAATCCCATGATATCCCTCCTCCATAAAATAAGTAACTAAATATTCAATAATATCTTTTTAAAAATTATTTCATAATATATAAAATATATCACATTATATATAAAAAACCAATTAAATTTTTCTGAAGAATCCAGCATATACTACTATAGTCCGGTTATTTTATACTTTTTCAATTGTTTAGCATCTTTTCTGCTTTAATTCCATCCATATCAATACTTCCCGCCTCTTAGACAGGTCTGTTCCCTCAATTTGCTATTAATATATTTTAGCCTGCCTGCTAAATCTTCCTCTAATTCTTCCCAACTTCCTCCACGGAATCGCTGTTTACCGGGAAGGTAAAATATGTGTCCGGATAGGGTTCTTCCTCCAGGGTAAAATGCCACCACTCGGTTTCAACTCCCTTAAAGCCATGGCTGGTCATGGCTTCCTGCAGCAGCATCCGGTTTTCATACTGTTCCTCAGTAATCTCTTTGTAATCAGGGTGGCTGATCTCTCCAAAGAAATCAAAGGTCCCACCCATATCCACTTCTTTTTCCTCTTTCATATCAAACAAAGTCAGGTCCACGGTACTGCCTCGGCTATGACCGGAATACTCTGCGATATAACCATAGGGGAAAAGGTCTTCTTTTTCCAAGTCGGGATAGAAATAGGCCTTCATCCTGTCGTCTTCCTCGTCACCGGCCCAGTCCACAAAGTGGTCCACTGCCTCCTGGGGCCGGTAGGCGTCATAGATTTTCAGCCGGTAACCCTGGTCCTTCAAATCATCACTGACCTCTTTTAAGGCCGAAGCCGCTTCCTTGGTCAAGAGTGCCACCGGCTCCTCGTAACCATCTATCCTGTCCCCAATAAAATTATAGGTGGAATAATAGCGGATCTCCAGGATGGCATCAGGGACCTCCTCACTTAAAAGAACAAAATCCGAAGCATCCGAAGACAGGTTTCTCTTCTCCTGATTTCCTTCCTCAGCCCTCAGGCCGGTTGCTGTAAATAAAAGTCCCACAAGAAGGAGGTCTATTGTTCTCTGTATCCAATTCTTTAATTTTTTCATGGTGTTTTACCTCCAATACCAGAATCAAACATGATTCTTCCTGCCTTCCGGCATAATCTGTTTTCCCTGGCCAGCATGCCCGCTCTGCTGTCTCGCATCCCTGTGAACCCGAATCCCTGCCTTTTCTGGTTTTCGGCTAAATCTGTTGTCCCGTCAGCCTTTCTGGCCTACAGTCCAATAATACAGTCTGGCCTCCAAAGGCCTCAACCTGCCGGGGCAGGAATCAAAAGCTTCATCTTTTTCTTCCAACTCATCCAGGCCGCTGTCAGACATATAATTGGAAGTCACCAATCTGGCCCCGTCTGTCAGAAGTGGATCATAGCCAGCCTCCTTCAAAGAAAAGTTAACCAAAACGAAAACCTTTTGGTCCTTCCAGCTTCTTTCATAGGCATAGACCTGCTCATGGTCTTCCATCAACTCACTGAAGCTGCCTTCGCTAAGGACCTCCAGCCTGCTACGGATCCGGGCCAGGTCCCGGTACCAGGACAGAACAGAGGCCGGTTCCCTGGTCTCATAGTCAACGTTGCAGATCCTGTAATCTTCGTGGACCGGCAGCCAGGGCTTTCCCTCTGTAAAGCCAGCCTCATGAGAGTCATCCCATTGCATGGGGGTTCGGGCGCTGTCACGGCTGAAGCGGTGGACTCCCTCCAGGGCCTCCTCAGGACTGACCCCCTCCTCCAGCGCCAGCTGATATTGGTTGATAGAGGAAATGTCGTTATAACAGTCGATGGATGGCCAGCTTGGATTAGTATAACCCAGTTCCTGTCCCTGATAGAGAAAGGGGGTACCCCTCAGGGTGTAGAGAACCATACCCATGGCCTTGGCGGCCAGAACCGGGTCTGCTCCCTCCGGGAAATAATGGTTGATGCATCTTGGTTTGTCATGATTCTCAAAATAGATGGGATACCAACCATTCTGGGCCGTGGCCTCCTGGCTGTCCCGGAGCAGCTTCTTCAGCCTGGTCAAAGGCCAGGGACTGGCCGCATACCAGCGTTCGTCTCCCTGGAAGTCCAGGTTGACATGGCTGAATTCAAAAAGCATGTCAAAGACTCCATTCTGACCTACCCACTGATCCAGCTGGTCTGCTTCCACACCACAGGCCTCACCCACGGTGAAAATGTCATGGCCGTCCCTGACCTCTTCCTTAAATTCATGGAGGAAATCCAGGATTCCCTCCGTGTTGGCGATGATGGGATGAACGCTGGCCAGACCATCTTCCCCGTCTGGCTGCCGATCCTCGAATACCGGCGGCTTCTTGATATAGGTGATGGCGTCGATGCGAAAGCCGCCTACGCCCTTTTCCACCCAGAAGTTGGCCGCTTTATAAAGTTCCTTCCTTACCTTTGGATTCTCCCGTACCCTTGCCGGCTGTATCCTTAAAACTTTTGGGAT
>CAMOZD010000285.1 GCA_946630645.1 uncultured Lachnospiraceae bacterium | reverse complement strand
CGTCAGCTTTATCGTACTCGCCGGCAATGATAGCCTGCCCCAGGGTCTTGGACACAATCCAGTAATTGTAGGGGTACTGGCCCTGGGGAATCATGTAGGGCAGCTGGGCATTAAGAGCGGAAAGGGCAGGGTCGGACCTGACCGAATCGTCATTCTGGGCCTCTTTATTGGAGGGTCCCCAGCCTCTGGACCGGAAACGGGCCAGCTGGGCCTCTTTGCCGGAAAGGTACCTGGCCAGGGCCTGGCAGACAGCCAGCTTGGTCTGATCCTGCTGGGGCCTGGTTCCCAGAAGCTTGAAGCCGCCGAAGCCGCTCATCTGGTATGTGGTCCCCTCTGATTCAAAGCTGGGCAGCTTGGCACAGGCATAATTGGCACCATAGAGCTTCTTGTATTCTTCTGAATTCCAGGTTCCATCCACTATAGCAGCCGAGTTGGCAGCCTTGGAGGGCGAACAAGTATCCTTGAAAGCCTTGGAGCCGCTGACCTGGATTAATTCCTTTATGGCTGTCAGGCCTTCCGGGGAAGCATAGGTCACTGTAGAGGCAGTAAAGTTGCCCTTGGAATCTGTGTGGTATTTCAAGCGGCAGCCTGTAGCAAAGAAGAAGGAGGTCTGGTACCAGCCGTTGCTGATCTCCATACAGAAGTCTTTGCCGGCCTTCTCACAGTCAGCCAGAATCGTTTCCAGACTGCCGGGATCAGTGATCAGGCTCTTATCGTAATATAGGAAGTAACCATTATCTGAAGTCAGGGGATAAGCATAAAGGGTATCATCGATGGATGAGGCAGCAACTGATCCTGTATCATTCTGGTCCCTGACCCAGGCAGCATCCTCCTGGTTAAGGGGGCTAATAGTCTCTTCAGAAACCAGTCTGGCCAGCTGGTCCTGGGCAAAACCATAGAGGTCAGGGCAGTCGTCCGTATTCATCAGTATGGCATCGGCAGCATCATCTTCCCCCACACTCTTGATGATGATGTCATAATGATCCATGTCGGGATTGGTCTCCATGAAATCCTGCACCTGTTTCTGGGTGTCGGTTTTTACAGATTCGGAAATCCAGATTTCGATAGTATCCGGTTCCTCAGAATCTTTGCCTGATTCTGCCTGGGATCCTCCCAGACATCCGCTCAGACAGACAGCCGTCAAAGCGGACATTATTATTAATGCCAAGACTCTTTTTTTCATAAACACCTCCCTGAATTCTTGATAAATACATATTTATATATGCAGAAAAAATAATTTGATGTATATTTTATATCGTTTAAATGAAGCTTTAGTTTACGATGATTACACAGGCAAGTGAACTCCTGATTAATAACGGTTTCTATTGAAAAGTAAGACTATGGTTTACAATAATTTTACTGGAATTATGATAGCACAGACAGGTATGATTGTAAAACCCGGGCCGGTTCAAAAGCAGCAATATCCTTCTTAAGGCAAAGAAGAAAGTAGTATCTATCAGCAGCTTTTCTATGGTATGATGGGATAGACAGATGATAAAGAATATGGCTGCTGCACGGATAGAGGCCAGCCGGGTGACCCTGGGCTATAGGAATGTACTGGAGTTTGGTGGTATTAATACCTGGACGGGAGAGATTGAGAAATAAAATGAAGATTTATATTCTGAGACATGGTCAGACCATCAGCAATAAAAAAAAGCTTCTGCAGGGAAGGAGCAATGCTCCTCTCAATGAAGAGGGAGCCTCCCAGGCAGAGCAGGTAGGGGAGTATTTCAAAAAAAAAGGAATCGTTTTTGACCTCGTTTATTCCAGTCCCCTGGTCCGGGCTGAGGAGACTGCCCGGATTATCGTGGGAAGGGACAAGGAGATTATTAAAGATGACCGGCTTCTGGAGATGGACTATGGGCCCTATGAAGGGACCAGCCTGCAGGCGCCGGCCCCGGAGATTGTGTATTTTTTCCAGGATTTCGTTCACCATCCGGCCCCGGAAGGGATGGAGAGCCTCTCCTCTGTTGTAGAAAGAATGGGACATTTTCTGGAATCAATCAAGGATAAAAAAGTAGAAAATGTTCTGCTGGCTACCCATGCCATCGCCATGAAGGGCGCCCTGGAATACCTGACGCCGGACTCTCAGGGAGCTTACTGGTCTAAATTCCTGGGTAACTGTGCCCTGTATTTTACAGAGGTCAGCCAGGGAATCTTCAGCATACCTAAGGAACTTAACATAAGGGAGTCAGAGGAGTTGAGCCAATCATGAAGAAAAAGCATTTATTCAGCAGGAAGACAGCCAGGGTTCTGCATGACTATGTCCTTAAACGTTATGGAGACAGGGGGCCTGCTGTATGGAAAGCGACTGCTTTAAGATACAATAAGCTTGTCAGGGAAGCCCGTGGTCACGGTGGAAGGAAAGACCCCCATGACAGGCAGACCTATGACTGTATACTTTTGTATGCCTTTTACAGGGTGGCCGGGAAAGACTTGGCCAGAGAGGACCTGGAGGGGCTGGCCCATGAGATTTTTATGGTACCCTTGCGGCAGCTGGCCCGGCTGTTTGACGCCAGGCAGCAGAGAAATCTGGACCTGATGGTTTCCATAATCAGCTGGCTGGAAGAAGACCAGGACAAGGATAGAAAGCCAGGGACAGGGAAGGATAAAGGCAGACAGCCGGGAACAGGACTTGACAAGGGCAGGCAGCCGGGAACAGGTGAAGATAAAGGCAGCCAGCTGGGAACAGACCTTGATAAGGGCGGGCAGCCGGAAGAAGGTTTCGCAGAAGGTCCTGCACAAGAGGCGGGCCAGGACACGGACC
>CAMOZD010000284.1 GCA_946630645.1 uncultured Lachnospiraceae bacterium | reverse complement strand
GTTAAATGCCGGTCATGAATGAGACAGGGGACATCTATGAGGAAGTCATGGAGGCCCTGAAGGCCAACGGGACCGAGATCGTCTTTTTGACAGAACCGGTGACTTTAAATAAACTGTCGGCGGATATCACCATATCCCCGCCCCTGTCCATGACCTATAAGGACAGCACGGAAAATAACATCTCTCTTATCACCTCTGTCAAATACCAGTCCTCCGCCCTCCTTTTTATGGGGGATGCGGAAAAAGAGAGAGTCGGGGAGTATTTTCTCAACCAGTATGATTACACGGATTACGATTTTGTCAAGATGCCCCACCATGGCAGGGACAAACGGTCTACAGAGTATATCCTCTATGTGCTGGATCCTGAGGATGCCTTGATAACTTCTTCCAAGGAAGAGCCTGAGGATTCTGAGGTGCTGCAGCTGCTCAAGGAAAATAATGTAAAGGTCTGGCTGACCAGGGACGGCAGTGTGGATATGACAGTCGACGGAGAGGGCATGACCCTGTCCCAGTGATACCGGGATATGTTTTTATCTGATGAAACCCCAGCAGGCAGGAGACAGCTATGTTTAAAGATAAAAAAAATACTCGCAAATATATAAAGGCACTCTTGGCCGGGGCCCTGGTCCTGACACTGCTGTCGGCAGTTTTTGTCTGGAAGTCGGCCGCGGACCAGGACAAGGCATCCCGGGAAGACAGGGTCCCCCAGCTGGAATACGGGGGCGGCCCCCTGGTGATCAATGAGGTCTGTCTGATCAATGAATCTGTCCTTGCTGACAGTCAGGGCAGTTACTTTGCCTGGGCAGAAATCTATAATCCTTCCGGGGAAGCGGTCAGCCTGGACGGCTGGACCTTGAGCGACAAGAAAAATAATTTATTAAAATATAGATTTCCCAAGGACAGGGAGATTGGGCCCGGTCAGTACCAGCTGGTCTATCTGGGTAAGCTGAAGCAGGGAGATGAGGCCGGGGCAGGATCCCAGGATCTTTATGCCGGCTTTAAGCTGACCAGGTCAGAAACCCTTTATCTTTCCTATGACAGGATACCCACGGATTATGTCAAGGTGCCTGAAAACATAAAGGCAGATATGTGTTATGGAAGAAGGTCCGATGGCGGGAAAAAACTTTCCTGTCTTTCACCGACTCCGGCCGCCTCCAACAATGACGCCAGGGAACTGGCCATCGTGGAGGCTCCTGTCTTTTCCCAGGCCAGCGGCTTTTACGACCAGGACTTTTCCCTGGAGATTTCCGCCCCGGAGGGGACCAGGATCTATTATACCCTGGACAGTTCAGTACCCACTGAGGAGTCCCAGGCCTATACCGGACCCATACCTGTCTCAGATCCTTCCAGCCAGCCCAATGTCTATGCGGCCAATATGGACCTGATGCCCCATGTGGAAAAATCCCTGGGCTCCGGAACTATAGAGGCTTACCCGGGATATTTTCTCCGCTATATTCTGCCGGAAACGGTGGACAAGTGTGCCGTGGTGAGGGCTGTGGCCGTGGACGGGGATGGCAATGTCTCCGATGTGACCACGGCATCATATTTTGTTAATTTCCAGAATAAAACAGGATATAAGGATATCGCCACCATTTCCCTGGTCTCTGATCCCGATGGTATTTTCGGGGAGGATCAGGGTATTATGGTAAATGGTAAGGAATATAAAGAACAGCTTTTGCAGGGCTGCTTCAAGGGAAGATGTACCCTCTATGCCACCCGGAAATATACCAATTCCTACAAGGGCCGGGGAAGGGAATGGGAGCGCCAGACCCATGTGGACTATTTCAGTGCCGATGACCAGTCCCTGCTCTTTTCCCAGGAAGCCGGGCTGCGGCTTCACGGTAATAATTCCCGGGTGTCCAAATCCCAGAAGTCCTTCAACCTTTATGCAAGGGAAGAATATGATGGCAATAATACTTTTCTGAAGTCCTTTTTTGATACTGGTCTTTTGTCCGATACGGTGACCCTCCTGCGGGGCCATGACATGCGGGCCTACTATGGCAGTGCCCTCATGAGCGGCAGGACCATGGACGCCCAGGACTATAAGATGGTCCAGGTCTTTTTAGACGGGGAATACTGGGGTATTTACGCCCTGCAGGAACGCTATGCCAGCGAGGCCTACATGGAGGGCCATTACGGGCTTAATACAGATGACTATTATCTGCTGGCGGGAAGTCTCTATGGCTACAATGCAAAAAACCATAAGGAAGATACCATTAAGGCCACCCAGACTTCTTTCCGTATCGTCCGTGATTTTGCCGCTTCCGCAGACCTGTCCGACGATAAAAACTATGACAAGCTCTGTTCCATGATGGACATCGGCAGCTTTATTGATGTCTATGCCGCCCGGCTTTATTCCGCCGATGCGGACTGGAGCTGGTATAAGAATATGTACCTGCTCTTTTATGACAATAAGTGGCACTGGTTGATTTATGATATTGACGGCGGCTTCGGGGCCTTCGCCAATTCGGATCCTGACATGGATTCCTTCAGCCAGCCAAGACTGATCAAGACGGAAAGTCTGGCCACAGACCCCCTCTTTCCCCATCTGATGGAAAATGCCCGTTTCCGCCGGCAGTTTGTCAATACCTTTATGGACCTGGCCAACTATACTTTTGAAGAGAATAAAGTGAGGGGAGAACTGACGGATTTTTACACCAGATACAGGGAAGCCTGTGCCAAGTCCTCTGCCAGGTATCCGGAGGAGGTCTGGAGCCTGCGGGGAGACCCGCAGACCACTTTTTACCAGGACCTGTGTACAGAGCTTATTAAT
>CAMOZD010000283.1 GCA_946630645.1 uncultured Lachnospiraceae bacterium | reverse complement strand
ATTCTCCTCATGCATGACCGCATTGTGGAAGTCTGCATTGAACTCCTTACCCACAGCCTCGATGGGCTTTACGCCAATCTGCTCTAAAACGGTCATCATCTGCTGGTAGATCTTGATGATCCCCTGGGCGAAGGGGGCTTCCTTTTCCTCATCACTTAAGACTTCGATACCCCGCTCAAAATTATCGACTACCGGAAGCAGCTTCTCGAGAACACTCTTGGCACCAATGTCAAACATCTTAGCCTGCTCCTTGGCACTCCTGTTTCTGGCATTCTCAAATTCCGCCAGCAGTCTCTGATACTTATCTGCAAAATCCTCTGCCTTTTCTTCGGCTTTCTTAAGTTCAAGCTCGAGGGCGTCGGCAGATCTCTTCTTATCTTTCTTATCTGCTTTCTTTTCTGACTTATCCTTCTTCTTTCCGGCTTTGGCTTCGGCCTTATCTTTGGATGCTTTCGCTTCCTCAGCGGCCTTGCTGCCGTCCTCAATCTCAATCTCTACTGTGCCGTCATCTCCGGCATGACCTGATGCCTTGACAGCCTCATCTGTTTCCGGAGCTCCTGAAGTCTCCTCTCCGATACTTTCGTCGAATCGCTTTTTCTCTTCCACTTAAGTACCACCTTTCTTTCAAGTTATTCTATATCTTCCGAATTAAAGATCTCATCGAGATCATCGGTCAGATTTCTCAAGGTTCTTACGACCTTGCGATAGTCCATTCTCTTGGGTCCTATGATACCTACGGTACCGGTTCCTCCTTCTTTTAATTTATAAGTTGCTGTGACTATACTGCAGTCCTTCAGCGACTGAACCTGATTCTCATTACCGATATAGACCTGGATTCCATGGCGCTCTTCCTGGCTGACCGTTTCATCCACCAGCTTTACTAGCTGTTTCTTGTCCACCAGGGTATCCAGAAGTTCCGTGGTCTTATCAGGATCCATCAGTTCCGGATAACGGAAAATGTTAGTGGTTCCGCTAGTGTAAATTTTAGTGTTGTCAGCCTCATGAATGGCGTCCACAATACCCTGGAAGATCCCTTCCAGAATCCCTGCATGCATACCTGCCTGCACCTTCATGGTGTGAACCAGTTCCAGGTTGATATCCCCGAGGGTCAGACCCTGGAGGAAGGAATTCAGCAGGATGTTAAGCTTTAAGACCTCATCATTCTGCAGAGGATCGTCCACATTCATAATGACATTCTTGACAGTCTCATTACCAACCACGATGACCACCAGAAGTCTGCGGCTGTCCACCATGGACAGCTGGATGAACTTGAGCTTGGCCTCGTTGTACTGGGGAGTGGAAATCATGGTAGCGTAGTTGGTGTTGGCTGCCAGTTTGTCAGCTACATTTTTAAGAACTACCTCCATCCGGTCCATCTTGTTGATCAGGTCCTGATGTTCCTTCTCCCGCTCTTTTTCCCGGTCGTGCATCTCCTCATTCTCTTCCATAAGAAGATTCACATAGTATCGGTAACCCAGATCCGATGGAATCCTGCCTGCTGAGGTGTGGGGCTGGATGATATATCCCAGTTCCTCCAGGTCAGCCATCTCGTTACGGATGGTTGCTGAACTGAGGTGCAGATCCGTATCCTTGGAGATCGTTCTGCTGCCCACGGGCTCACCAGTTTTCAGATACGTCGCTATGATCGCTTTTAATATTTTCATTTTGCGCTCGCTAAGTTCCATATCATATCCTCTCTTATCTGGTTATTAGCACTCGTTAGCTTTGAGTGCTAATATTTCTATACATAAGTTAGCACCAACCATTTACTTTGTCAAGCATATTTTCAAAAATATTATTTTACTATTTTACCCAATCTTTTTTCAAAGCTTTCCCGGACCTTCCTCTGGCTTTCCCGGGGATTCTTCTGTCCTTTCCGAATATCCTATAATATTAACAGCCATTCTTGCGGCAATGCCCGGACCATAAAGAGAGGCCCGGCACACTTTGATGCCGGACCACCCGAAAAATCCTCTGTGATCATCTCCGGCAGGGAGATGATTTATGGTTTTAATAATTCCTTCTTATATAGAAGGCTGCCTGCCAAAGAAAAATACCTGCCGCAGGGGGCCGGTCTTACTCCAGCCTGTCCCTGCCTGTCATAAACAAAACTTCTGTCAGCTTGTCCATGCTCCTTAAAATAGGGTTCCTTCAGCCATTACTCCTTATTTAAAGTAGTCTACACCGCTCTCAAAAATCTTCTGGTCTTTCTTGGCATAAATGTTGATGGAGACATGGTCCCCTCTACGCTCAGAATGGCCCATCTTTCCTAAGACTCTGCCGTCGGGACTGGTGATACCCTCGATGGCATAGTAGGAACCATTGGGATTGTAGCGGACATCCATGACCGGCTGACCGCTCAGGTTGACATACTGGGTGGCAACCTGGCCATGATCAAAGAGCTTCTGGATCACCTCATCGCCGGCGACAAACCGTCCCTCCCCATGGGAAGCCGGAATGGCGTAAACCTCATCGAGGATGGAATTCTGCAGCCAGGGCGACTTGTTGCTTATTACCTTGGTGTAGGCCATCATGGAAATGTGGCGGCCAAGGGAGTTGGTGGTCAGGGTCGGGGAATCCTCTGTCTGGCTGACAATCTCGCCGTAGGGAACCAATCCCAGCTTAATCAGGGCCTGGAAACCGTTACAGATACCCAGAGCCAGTCCGTCCCTCTCATTGAGGAGCTTCATCACGGCCTCTTTGATCTTCTCGTTGCGGAAGACAGAGGCGATAAACTTGGCAGAGCCCTCCGGCTCGTCACCGGCAGAGAAGCCGCCGGGGAACAT
>CAMOZD010000282.1 GCA_946630645.1 uncultured Lachnospiraceae bacterium | reverse complement strand
GGACATTTATTCGGAACAGATAAGATGGGACGGGATATCTATGCCCGTGTCATATACGGTGCAAGAACCTCTCTTGTGGCTGCTTTCGCGATCGTAATCATTGTATTTGCGGTCGGACTCCTGCTGGGTATCATAGCAGGATACTTTGGCGGCCTTGTCGATGTGATCATCATGCGTATCGCCGATATGATGATCGCTTTCCCTGGCCTGGTGCTTGCCCTTGCGGTAGCAGGTATCATGGGCGCCAGCATCAGAAATGCCGTGCTGGCCATCTCTCTTGTGACATGGCCTAAATACGCCCGGCTGGCACGAAGTCTGGTTATGAAGATCCGTCACAGAGATTATGTGGACGCAGCAATCGTAACCGGTTCCAAAACCATTTACATGCTCTATCGCTACATGCTGCCCAATGCTCTGCCTACACTGGTGATCACGGCAGCTACCGATATAGGAAGCATGATGCTGGAGCTGGCAGCTTTATCCTTCCTGGGATTTGGCGCTATTCCGCCTACACCTGAGTGGGGCCTTATGCTTTCTGAAGGGCGTGCCTATATGCAGTCAGCCCCATGGCTGATGGTATTCCCGGGTCTGGCGATCTTTGTCACGGTAGTAGTATTCAATATGCTGGGTGACAGCCTTCGCGACATCCTGGATCCCAAAACTGAGTAAGGAGGAGATGAATATGGCATTATTAGAAATAAAGAACGCTACCATCTCCTACGGCAGCCGTGAGATCGTAAAAGACTTCAATCTCACCATGGATCAGGGAGAGGTGTGCAGTATCGTCGGAGAATCCGGAAGCGGCAAGACAACGGTAATCCGTGCAGTTTTGGGCCTTCTGGCCGGCGGCGGAAAAGTGACAAAGGGGGATATCCTTTTTGAGGGAACCTCTTTACTGGGAAAGACAAAGGAAGAGTGGAGAAAGCTTCGGGGAACGCAAATTTCCATGATCTTTCAGGACTCCGGCGCCATGATGAATCCCACAAGGAAAATCGGCGCCTCCTATGTAGAATATATCCGTACCCATGAAAAGGATATTTCAAAGAAAGATGCCTGGGACAAGGCAGTAAAAATGCTGGAACGCATGCGTCTGCCAAGCGGGGATAATATCATGAGAAGCTATCCCTTCCAACTGTCCGGCGGAATGAGACAGCGTGTGGGTATCGCCATGGGAATGACCTATGAACCCAAGCTTCTTTTGGCTGATGAGCCTACCAGCGCTCTGGATGTAACCACCCAGGCACAGATCATCCGCCAGTTCATGGAGCTTCGGGATGACTTCGGAACCAGTATTATCATCGTAACGCATAACCTTGGCGTTGCAGCCTATATGTCAGACTATCTGATCGTTATGAAGGATGGCCTGATTGAAGACCAGGGCGACCGTGAACATATATTACATCATTCAGACAATGCCTATACAAAGATGCTGCTGGATGCTGTTCCGTCTTTAGGAGGCGTGCGATATGTTTGATGAAAAAGATATGATACTGGAAGCCAGACATGTTACCAGAAGATTCCCTGCAGCAGGAGGCCGCAGCCTTCTGGCCTGCAATGACGTAAATCTTAAAATGTACAAGGGAAAGACTCTGGGTCTGGTCGGAGAATCCGGATGTGGAAAAAGTACATTTATGCGTTTTCTGGTTTCTCTGGATACACCTTCAGAGGGAGAAATCCTTTACCGGGGTAAGGACATTACCAAATTAAAAGGAGAGGAGCTTCGGCAGAACCGTCAGAATATCCAGATGGTTTTCCAGGATCCCTTCGGTTCCTTCAACCCCAAGATGAAGGTCAGGGACATTATCTGTGAGCCCCTTCTCAATTTCGGCAGGATCAGTCCTTCCGAAAAAGATACCGTAGCAAAGCAGTTCCTTACCATGGTGGATCTTCCGGAGGATTTTGCTGACCGCTATCCCCACAATATGAGCGGCGGCCAGCGCCAGCGTGTTGCCATTGCCAGGGCCATCGCCCTGGAGCCGGAGATCATCGTGATGGATGAAGCAACCTGTGCTTTGGATGTGTCCGTCCAGAAGACCATCATAGAACTGATCGTGGGCCTTCAGAAGGAAAAGAACATCACAATAGGTTTTATCGCCCATGATCTGGGCCTGATCCAGTCATTTGCACATCAGATTGCAGTTATGTACCTCGGAAACATCGTGGAAGTCCTGCCTGGAGACCAGATTGACAAATGCGCGAAACATCCTTATACACAGGCTTTGATGGGCGCGATCTTTGATCTCAATATGGACTTTTCCAAAAAAATCGAAAGTATTGAAAGTGAGGCACCCAGTCCTCTGGATGTCCCGCCCGGATGTCCCTTCCAGGACCGCTGTGATCACTGCAGTGAAAAATGCAGAAAAGATCATCCCAAGCTCATTGAACTGGAACCGGGTCATCAGGTAGCCTGTCACATGTTTGCTTAACAATCAGACAAAGAAGGACGTTATATGAAAAAAATAGCAGCATTAATGGCACTCCTTCTCTGTATTACCGGTATTGCAGGATGTCTGGCTCAGAACCGGGAGACTTCCGGAGCTGATACAGCGGAGACCATATCGGTACAGGGCGCTGATTCCTATAAGATCGGCGTTATCGTATATGACAATACGGATGAAGAAGTGGTGGCGATCCGGGAGTATCTGGAAGACTATATTGCAGAAGTTTTTCCCGGAATTACATTTATCTATTCTGACAGTATCACAACCGAGGAAGAGGAACTGGAGTTTATCAGCAAGTCCTGTGACCAGGGGGTCGACGGATTCCTGTCTTTTTTATCAATGAACCTTCC
>CAMOZD010000281.1 GCA_946630645.1 uncultured Lachnospiraceae bacterium | reverse complement strand
AATTGTTGGATACCGTGGGAATCAAAGCGATTCCCTTGGTGTCCGGTCCCGGACAGGGAAACATGACCGTATGGATGGGGAGCACCTTGTCAACGACAACCAGGTTGCCGTGACGGCCCTGCATCTTATATTCATGAATTCCTGCCATGGCTGCCACATCATCGGCATGAATGCCTGCGGCATTGATGATAAAACGGGTCTCATAGCTTGAATCCTGGGTCTGGATCAGGAAATCCTGCTCCCCTCTCTTGGTGATTTTACGCACCTGCTGATTGAGGCCCAGCTCTGTTCCGTTCTGCATGGCATTTTCCATGAAAGCAATGGCTACCTCAAAGGCATCAACCATATTTGTGGAATTGGAGAGAAGAGCACCCAGGGCATTCCTGTTGATGTGGGGCTCTCTTTCATAAAGCTTGTCCTTATTGAGCATTTCCATACCCAGAACGCCGTTGATCCGGGAATTCTCCATCAGCTCATCCAGCTTATTTAAGTCCTTGTCAGAAAAAGCAATGACCATCTGGCCGGTATTTCGGATCTTAAAACCAAGTTCCTTGGCAAGTTTTGGGTACATGCGGGCTCCGGGAGGATTGAGCTTGGCCTTCAAGGTTCCCGGATGAGGATCATAGCCGGCGTGGCAGACCGCACCATTCTGCTTGGTCGCCCTGAAGGCCACGTCTGATCCTGCCTCCAGCAGAATTGTTTTCAGCTGATACTGTGCCAGGCAGTGGGCCACCGCTGTTCCGGAAATACCACCACCAATGATGACAACATCATATTTCATTTTAGCAACTCCTTTCCTCCCTGCCTGCCGGCCGTTCCATGAACAGCCGGAAGGCTTGTTTTTCAGCTACATCTGATTTATGTTCTTTCCAATACTATACTTGATTCTATAACCAGTCTTTACATTTCTCAACGGCCTTGCACCACTGGGCATATAATTTTTCCCTGGTCTCCTCATCCATCTTAGGAGTAAATACTCTCTCTGCTTCCCAGAGCTCCTTCAGCTCATCCTCACTCTTGAAAATTCCAACACCAAGACCGGCCAGATAGCAGGCGCCGAGGGCAGTTGTCTCCGTATCTTTGGGGCGGACTACATTACAGTTGAGAATGTCGGCCTGGAACTGCATGAGGAAGTCATTCTGTGCGGCGCCGCCGTCGACCTTGAGCTCTTTGAGCTTGATGCCGGCATTCTTCTCCATCTCCTCAAGAAGGTCTCTGGTCTGGTATGCCATAGACTCAAGGGCTGCCCTGGCCATCTGCTCTTTAGTGGTTCCGGCTGTGATACCGATCATCATTCCTCTTGCGCCAGGATTCCAGTGGGGAGCACCCAGTCCTGTGAAGGCGGGAACGAAGAAGAGTCCGCCATTGTCCGGGATACTCTCTGCCATGGCCTCGGAATCTGCTGAATTCTCAAAAATATTAACCTTGTCCCTGAGCCACTGGATCACCTGTCCGGCGATCAGGATACTTGCTCCCATAGAGTATTTTACCTTACCATCCTTGCCCCAGGCAACCGTGAGAAGTCCCTTTTCTGTCTCCGGGGCAACATCACCGGTGTACATCAGCGGAACGGCACTGGTTCCATAGGTGTTCTTGGCAGCACCTTCCTCAAAACAGGCCTGGCCGAATAAAGCAGCTGACTGGTCACCGGCAACACCGGCAATGGGAATCTCCACGCCAAAGAATTCCGGATCCGTATAGCCAAAGATACCAACGGACGGTTTCACTTCCGGCAGGATGGCCTTGGGTACGTTGAACATGGCCAGAAGTTCGTCATCCCATTTCAGCTCATGGGCATTAAAAAGCATGGTCCTGGCAGCATTGGAATAGTCCTCTGCGTGTACCTTGCCCTTGGTCAGATTGTAGATCAGCCAGCTGTCGATATTACCAAATAAGAGCTCTCCTGCCTCGGCCCTCTCCTGGGCACCTTCCACATTGTCAAGAAGCCAGCGGATTTTGGAAGCGGAGTAGGTCGGGTCAATAACCAGACCTGTCTTTTTATTGACGGTCTCATTATATCCTTTAGCGATCATGTCATTACAGATATCAACACCTCTCCGGCAACCCCATACGATAGTGTTGTAGATGGGTTCTCCCGTAGCCTTATCCCAGATTGTTGTGGTCTCCCGCTGATTGGTGATACCCAGAGCAGCGATATCCTTGGGATCGATGCCGGCCTTTTTGACAGCATTCTGGGCCGTGCGGATGGTCACATCCCACACTGCCTTGCCATCCTGCTCCCACCAGCCGGATTCCGGATAGTACTGGTCATACTCTTCATAATCATAAACCAGTTTTTTTCCTTTTTCATCATAGATAACGCCTCTGGAACCGGTGGTTCCCTGGTCCATAACTAAAATATACTTTGCCATAGTGTAAACCCTCCTCGCATTGAATCATTTCTGATTAAGTGCTCTTTCAGGTTAAAAAAAAACCTGCCAATAAAGCCATAGCTTTATGGCTTTACTAACAGGACACATTCTCAACCTGAAAATTTATTTTGTTTTATAGTATAATATTAATTCAGATAACTTTTGTTGTCAAGGCAAAATAGATTGTTCAATTATATTTAATTCTAATATTTTTTTGTAAAATAGAGCCAAAAACGCATGCATTTACACATATTCTGTTCAAACTTAATCAAGGGAATATAATAACAAATGATTGTTTTCAAAAAAGCCGGGCTGTTCGCTTAATTTTCATGCTGTCCCGGCCTTGCAAACCCTACTCTGATAAAGGAATACCATCATGAAATTAACTTCCAGGTGCTGGAACAGCTGGAGGCCGCCATTGAACTAAAACAGATCGACAGCT
>CAMOZD010000280.1 GCA_946630645.1 uncultured Lachnospiraceae bacterium | reverse complement strand
ATCGGTTTTCTTTACGGCCAGTACAAGAGAATCCGCGGCCTCTATGAAGGCGTTCTGAGAGGTAAGGGTCTTACTTACGGCGGATCCCTGGCAAGAACAGAGGCTACCGGTTACGGCGCTATGTACATGGCCCAGGAAGTTCTCAAGGCTCACGGCGACAGCATGGAAGGCAAGACCGTTGTTATCTCCGGTGCCGGCAATGTTGCCATCTACGCTGTAGAGAAAGCTTACCAGTTAGGCGCTAAGCCAGTGACCTGCTCCGATTCCACAGGCTGGGTTTATGATCCGGAAGGCATCGACCTTGAGGCCTTAAAGGAGATCAAGGAAGTAAACCGTGCCCGTCTTACTGAGTACAAGAAGTACCGTCCCAACAGTGAATACCATGAGGGCCGCGGTGTATGGGCTATCAAATGTGATGTTGCCGCTCCTTGTGCAACCCAGAACGAGCTTCTTATCGACGACGCCAAGCAGTTAGTAGCCAACGGCTGCAAGGCTGTAGTTGAGGGTGCCAACATGCCTACTACCTTAGACGCTACCAAGTATCTCCAGGAGAACGGTGTATGGTTTGTTCCCGGCAAGGCTGCCAACGCCGGCGGTGTTGCAGTTTCCGCCCTTGAGATGTCCCAGAACAGCGAGCGCTTAAGCTGGACCTTCGAGGAAGTTGACGGCAGATTACAGGGAATCATGGCAAATATCTATAAGAACATCAGTGATGCGGCAGCCCGCTATGACTTAGAAGAGAACTATGTAGCAGGTGCCAACATCGCAGGTTTCGAAAAGGTTGTTAACGCTATGCTGGCTCAGGGTGTCTGCTAATCCTTTACCCAATTTCGTTTCCAAAATCCTTTATTGATATACCACATTTAGGGCGCCCCTCTGAAAAGAGGGGCGTTCTTTTTATGGGGGCTGATTCCTTTCCTTACCCTTTTTCTATGGACCGGTCTCTTTCTGTGTCCTTTTATGTGGCCCGATCTCTTTTTGTGCTCTTTTTATGTGGCCCGATCTCTTTTTGTGCTCTTTTTATGTGGCCCGATTCCTGTTCAAACTCTTTTTATTTATTCAATTCAAAAATGATAACCTATATAAAAAAGAACAGGCCAGGCCTGTTCCCATTAAATCTTCTTATTATAAATCATCGTATACAATATTATGATATACAAATCATTATAATCAAATCTTTAAAAATAAAAATCATCAGAAAAACTCATTTATGGTAGGGCTGCCTGTTAAGGATCCTGTAGGCCCGGTAAATCTGTTCAAATAGGATCATCCCTGTCATGGCCGGCGGCAGATCAAAATCCGAAATCTGCAAGACTTCAGTTTCCCTTCCGTAAGCAGCCAGATCCACCTGCTGGCAGGAAGGCCAGTCCGCTATGAAGAAATGCAGGGTCTTGACCGCCTGGTTTTCCAGGCTTCTGATCCTTTCCGCCAGTCCCTCCGAAGTCAGTTCACTCCTGCCCGGAACCAGGACAAAGGCTAAGTCCCTGTCGCCAACAGATTGAGCCAGCTTATCCCAGGCCTTTTCCTTTTTCAGATATTTGACGGAAATATTACAGTAACTGCCCAACCTCTTCTTATATTCATCGATGGCATGACGGTAAAATTTTTCTTCTTTTTCTTTCTGGAAAATATATACCTGATACTTCACGACCGCTTTCTTCCCTCTTTCTTTTCCTCTTGTCCGAATCCGGATATAGGCCCGACCTGCCGGCCGGCCGCCAGCCGGTCCTGGTAATAGCGGAAATAGATCAGATTCAGGATAATACCAAAGACCGTCGCTGAGGGTGCCGCCAGACCAATCATGGTCAGACTGGCCCCGGGCTGGATACTCATAAACCAGGACATGGGCAGGCGGACCAGGAAGGTCTGAACCAGGCCCTGGATCATGACGAAGAGCGTCTGCTCATGACCATTGAAATAACCGATAAAACTGAACATGATGCAGGTGACAACCGCCTCGGGGGCAAAGCCCTTGAGATACTCTGCCGCCCTGGCTATCACTGCCGGGTCACTGGTAAAGACGGAGGCCATAAGGTCACCTCTAAAGAAGGCAAAGAGGCATACAAAAACTCCAATGGAAGCCCCGAAGGTCATACCTGTAACCATGGCCCTGACTGCCCGGTCTTCCTTGCCTGCCCCCACGTTCTGGGAGACAAAGGAGGACATGGACTGCATCAGGGAACTGGGAATAAGCAGGATAAAACTGACGATCTTATTAGCCACGCCATAGCCTGACGAGGCATCCAGGCCTAAACGGTTGATAAAGGCACAAAGGGCCAGGAAGGATAACTGGGTCATCACCTCCTGAAAAGCGATGGGCGACCCCACTCTCACGAAATTCCTGATCTCCAGATTAAAGCAGATATCTGCCCTGGACATGGGAAAGGGCAGCCCCCTTTTCCGGATAATCAGGAGAGAAAGAACAACACTCACTGCCTGGGCCATCACAGTGGCCAGAGCTGCTCCTGCCACATTCATGTGGAGGACTGCCACGAAAAACAGGTCTCCGATAATGTTGACCACACAGGCTATGGCCACAAAGAGCAGGGGCATATTGGAATCCCCCATCCCCCGGAAAATGCTGCTGATCAGATTATAAGCCACAATAAAGAAGATGCCTCCCCCGCAGATTCGGATATAAAGGACGGTCAGGTCAAGAGCCTGGTCAGGGGCCTGCATCAGCCGGGCCAGGGGCTCGGCCAGGGTCAGGAGAAATACCGCCAGAACCAGGGACAGGAGGGAGAAAAAAACAATGGCTCCCCCGATAACCTTGCCAATCTTTTCCAGCCTCCGCTCACCCATGTAACGACCGATCA
>CAMOZD010000279.1 GCA_946630645.1 uncultured Lachnospiraceae bacterium | reverse complement strand
AGATCGATAAAAGTTGTATGGCTGTCCAGATGGTGGCCATTGATATAGAACATATATCCGGAAAAAGGGTTCATGAGAGATAGACTGGGAAGGAGATTGTTCCAGAAGAAGGGAGATTGTATTCGTGTATATCAGAAAATCGACAGAGCAGGATTTTGACAGAATTATGGAAATCTATGCCTTTGCCAGGGATTTTATGGCAAAGCATGGAAATCCGCTTCAGTGGGGACCTACCCATTGGCCTCCCCGGAACCTGATTCACCAGGATATCAGGGACGGGGCCAGCTATGTCTGTGTCAACGACCAGGGGAGAGTGACCGGGACCTTTTTCTATATTTTTGGCAAGGATATAGAGCCGACCTATAAGAAGATTACAGAGGGAGCCTGGCTGGATGACAGTCCTTATGGGGTGGTCCACCGGGTTGCTTCAGACGGTTCTGAGAAGGGAACCGGGTCTTTCTGCCTGGACTGGGCCTACAGGCAGTGCGGCCATCTCCGTATCGATACCCACGGGGACAACACCGTCATGCAGGCCATGTTAAAAAAGCTGGGCTTCCGGCACTGTGGAACCATTTATGTGGAAGAGGATGATTATCCCAGGCTGGCTTTTGAGAAATCCGGAAAGACGAGTCTCTAAAAGTGACCGGAGCCTGTTGAGAGAGGAAGATCACTATGCTGACATATGATATGAGTCATGCCGATAAAGCCCTCTATCTCTACTTGTATGAGTGTATCAGGGAGGATATCCTGGAGGGGAAATTGAAAACTGATGAAAAAATGCCTTCCAAAAGGACCCTTGCCGGAAATCTTGGCATCAGCACCATCACAGTGGAGAATGCTTACGGCCTGCTGATTTCTGAAGGTTATATGTATACGGTTCCCAAGCGGGGATATTATGTCTCCAGAATCAGCCGCCAGCAGTTAAACGTCCAGCCGGCCGCTAAAAAGCTCGATATCGATAAGAGAAGGACAGAAGAGGAATACAGTTATGATTTTTCTTCCAATAAGACAGAAAGATCGGACTTCCCTTTTTCTATCTGGGCCAGGCTTATGCGGGAAAATATATCCATGAAGGAAAAGGAACTGCTCACTGTTTCACCCTGCGAAGGGATTACTGAACTCAGAGAGGCCATAGCAAATCATCTCAGGTCCTTCCGGGGGATGAATATAGACCCGGACCAGATCATTGTGGGGGCAGGAACCGAATATCTTTATGGCCTGCTTATCAAGCTGTTGGGGGAGGATAAGATCTACTGTGTGGAAAACCCGGGTTATAAAAAGCTGCTCTCCATCTACAGGAGCAATGGGGTGGAGTGTCGTTATGTGGACCTGGATGACCACGGCATGAGGGTGGACAAGCTGCGAAGCTGCGGCGCACAGATTACCCATATATGTCCCAACCATCATTTTCCCACAGGAATCACCATGCCCGTCAGCCGGAGATATGAGCTGCTGGCCTGGGCGAATGAGGACAAGGACAGGTACATCATTGAAGATGACTATGACAGTGAATTCCGCCTGAAGGGGAATCCCATTCCACCGGTCCAGAGTATAGATGCCTGTGAAAAGGTCATTTATATGAACACTTTTTCAAAATCCCTCACCTCTACCATCCGTATCAGCTATATGGTGCTGCCGGAGCATCTGGCAAACAGGTTTTTTGAAAAGTTATCCTTTTATGCCAACACAGTTTCAACCTTTGAACAGTACACCCTGGCCGCCTTTATGAAACGGGGCTATTTTGAGAAGCATATCAACAGGATGAGGCTGCGCTACGGCAGGAAACGGGCGCAGATTCTGGATTTGATTAAGAGGGTTCTGGGCAATGAGGATTGCCGGATTATAGAAAATGAGTCAGGTCTTCATTTCCTGTTGGAGTTCAATACGGATATCGGGGATGAAGATTTGAAAAAGAGGCTGGCCAGGAAAAAGATCAGGATGGTCAGCATCACGGATTTCTATATGGACGACCTGCCCAGGGACCGGCACCAGTTTGTTCTGAATTACTCCGGCCTCAGCATGGATGGCATGGAGGAGGCGTTAGGGGAGATCAAAAAAGTCCTGGCAGAGGGCCGGAAAAAGGATGGATGAAGGGCCGGCGAAGAGTTGGCAATGGGCTTATAAAAAGATAAGTAAGAATGATAATAAAAAGATAAGTAAGAATGGAAATAATGGAAGATGACCAAAGGTCCCCTGGCCGGCTTGGAAGCAGCCGGCCAGGGGACCTTTCATTATACTTTTTTTTCGTGGGGTAAGGATTCTTTTAAAAGCTATTATAAACAGGACTCACCGGATAAGGAGCCTTTTAGGAGCTGCCTTAAACAGGACTCACTGGTTGAGAAGCCTTTTTAAAAAGTCCTTTAAGAGGGCTTTTTCCTTGTCGTCTAAAACATCGAAATAGGCCTGGCTCCTGCCAAAGCGATAGAGCTTGTTGCTGCTTTTATGCAGAAGTAAGGGCAGGTCATCAGGAATCTCCTGGCCGGCCATGGCCATACCCTTGGCGCACTGCATGGCAGTGAGGGGGCAGTGGTTGGCGCAGCCATTACAATGTCCGGTTTTGGCAGAAGTCATACTGGTATCCTCCTATAAATCTAAGCCGTTCCTGCGGATGATCTGGCTGTACCACCGGGCACTGTCCTTGGGAATCCGCTGGAGATTTCTGTAGTCTATATAGATCAGACCAAAACGGTCGTCATAGCCACTGTGCCATTCCAGGTTATCGGTAAAGGACCAGTGGAAATATCCCGTGACTGGTATCCCCTCTTCCACGGCAGCCTTCAACTCCAGAAGATAGCGGTGGAGAAAATCAATCCGGTCCGGA
>CAMOZD010000278.1 GCA_946630645.1 uncultured Lachnospiraceae bacterium | reverse complement strand
AGAACGGGAGGTATGTCCCGGACCCATAACCTGATTTGGATAATGCCAACGTAGGGATATAGGAAGTGTGACCGTTCCAGGGAACAGTTTTATCAGCAGATATGTCTACCAGGCATATCTGCTTTTATTTAATTATATTTATAAATCAAGCCAGCCGGCTCCGGCTCTGCCAGCCAGGCAGGAGACCGGGAGAGGGACTGGCAGATTCAGGAGGAACTTATGCTGGGAAAATACATTGAGAATGTCAGAAAAAATGCGCCGCTGGTCCATAATATTACCAACTATGTAACGGTCAACGATGTGGCAAATGCCCTGCTGGCCTGTGGGGGAAGTCCCATTATGTCCGATGAACCTGATGATGTGGAAGATATCACCAGTATCTGCGGGGGTCTAAATATCAATATCGGTACCCTCAATAAGAGCAGTATTATAGGAATGTTCCGGGCGGGAAGAAAAGCCAATGAGCTTGGGCATATCCTTCTCCTTGACCCGGTGGGTGCCGGAGCTTCCGCTCTTCGTACCGACACTGCCGTGGAGCTGATGGATGAGCTTAAGTTTACAGCCATAAGGGGTAATATTTCTGAGATTAAGACCCTGGCCCTGGGCAGTGGAACTACCAAAGGGGTGGATGCGGATGTGGCAGATGCTGTCACAGAGGATAGCCTTGACAGCGCGGTAACATTTGCCAAAGACCTGGCAGGGAAGACAGGTTCCATCATCGCTATCACTGGGGCTATTGACCTTGTGGCGGACACGGAGTCATGCTATGTGATCAGAAACGGACGGCCAGAGATGGGAAGGATTACCGGCACCGGCTGCCAGCTTTCCGCGGTGATGACAGCCTTCCTGGTGGCCAATCCTGACAGCCTTCTGGAGGCGGCGGCAGCCGCCGTCTGCACCATGGGCCTTGCCGGAGAGATCGGCTGGTCCAGAATGCAGGAAGGAGAAGGTAATTCGACCTACAGAAACCGGATTATCGATGCCATCTATAATATGGACGGAGAAACCCTTGACCAGGGAGCAAAATACGAGATCAGATAAGGAGCAGGTGATAAGTATGGGATGGAATAAGAAAGAGAAACTGGAACAGCAGCTGCTGCTTTACGCGGTTACGGACCGGCACTGGCTGGGAGACCGGACCCTCTATGAGGTGGTCCGGGACAGCCTTGACGGTGGGGTAACCTTCCTGCAGCTGCGGGAGAAGAACCTGGATGAGGAGCATTTTTATGAGGAGGCCGTAAAGCTGCAGGCCATGGCCAAGGAATATGGAGTTCCCTTCGTGGTCAACGATAACGTGGATATCGCCGTCAGGATGGATGCCGACGGGGTTCATGTAGGTCAGAGTGACATGGAGGCGGGCGATGTCCGGGCCCTGATCGGACCGGACAAGATTCTGGGTGTATCAGCCATGACTGTGGACCAGGCTGTTCTGGCCGAGAAGCGGGGAGCCGACTACCTTGGCGTAGGCGCCGTATTTCCCACCGGCTCCAAGGATGATGCGGAGGATGTCTCTTTTGAGACCCTCAAGGCCATCTGCCAGGCTGTGACCATCCCTGTTGTGGCCATAGGGGGTATCACCCGGGACAATACCCCGGAGCTTGCCGGAAGCGGCATATGCGGTATTGCTGTCATCAGTGCCATCTACGGACAGGAGGATATCAAGGAGGCTGCCGCCTCCCTGAAGAAGGTTACCCTGGACATGGTAAATGCCTGACCAAATGGAGGCTTGAGAGAGCATATGATATTCGGGAAAAATATTCGGGGCGTTATATGTGATATCGACGGAGTCCTCCTCGATTCCATGAAGATCTGGAGAGATCTTGGCGCCAGGTACATAAGCAGTCAGGGCGGGGAGCCGGAGCAGGGACTCTCAGACCTCCTTTTTTCCATGAGTATGGAGCAGGGGGCTGACTATATCAAGGATCATTACCTGCCTGACCGGTCCCAGGAAGAGATCATGGAAGATCTCCAGAATATGATCCGGGATTTTTACTTCTATGAAGTGGAGGCAAAAGCCGGATCGGAAGACCTGTTCAAGGCCTTGGAAGCTTTGGGAATCAGGATGACGGCTGCGACCTCCAGTCCCAGAGAGCATGTGGAAAGAGCGCTGGAGAGAAACGGCCTCCTCAAGTATTTGGAAAAAATATTTACCAATTCTGAAGTGGGTTCCAGCAAGCACTCCCCTGAGATCTATGACGCTGCTGCCGCTTATATGGGCCTGACCAGGGAGGAGACCTGCGTCTTTGAAGACTCTCTCTATGCCCTGAAGACGGCGGCAGATGCAGGCTATCATACGGTCGGTGTCTATGATGAGCAGGGAGAACCGGATCAGAAGGGGCTGAAGCAGGCAGCGGAGATTTATGTCAGAGCTAATAAAGAACTGATGGACCTGCTTTGATTGTCCCGATTGGATAAGACTGTAGTTCAAGAGTCTAATAATAAGACAAGCCTGTTTTAAGATGAGTCTGTAGTATTAGGGATTAACAGTAAAACAAGTCTGTCTTAAGATTAGTTTGCAGTATTAGAGGATAATAATAAGACAAGTCTGTCTTAAGATTAGTTTGTAGTATTGGAGGATAATAATAAGACAAGTCTGTCTTAAGATTAGTTTGTTGTATTAGAGATTGGCAATAAGACAAGTATGTAATACAACAGATTCAAATGAAACAAATTTAACAGCCAGTAATATTTACCAGCGGCAGACCGGGGGCACCACTCTCTGTCGCTATAGAAAAGTGAATGCTGTTCAGAAAGGAGAAGACTATGAAAAAAGCATTGACAATCGCGGGATCCGATTCCTGCGGAGGCGCCGGTATCCAGGCTGA
>CAMOZD010000277.1 GCA_946630645.1 uncultured Lachnospiraceae bacterium | reverse complement strand
GATCTCCCGGAAGGTCTTGAGATAATAGACATCCGTGCCGGCTTCCCTGAGCAGGTCGGCCAGGTCTTTCGAGGATACCAGACCTGTATCCGGCTCTCTGGCAGCGTAGATCTCGGCGATGATAACATGGTCCGCCTTGGTCAGAACCCTGGCAAAATCATGGAGAAAGGCCTTGGTCCTGGTGTAGGTATGGGGCTGGAAGACTACCCAGAGGTCGTCATGGGGATAGTCGGCCGCCGCCTCCAGAGTGGCCGCAATCTCTGTGGGATGGTGGGCGTAATCATCCACGATGGTTACATTTCCCAGGGATCCCTTTAGCTCAAAACGCCGGTGGGTACCGCCGAAGGACAGCAGGCCCTGGCGGATAGTTTCCAGGGGAAGACCGATGGCCAGTCCGCAGGCGATGGCAGCCAGGGAATTCATCACATTGTGACGGCCCTTGACGCAGAGGGAGATCTCTCCCTGGGGCTGCCCCTTGACAAAGAGGGTATAGGAAGCATTTCCCAGGGCGTCAAAAGAGATGTCGCCGGCCGAGTAATCATTGTACGGATTCAGGCCGAAGCTGACATGGTTACGGTCGATGCCCTCGAGAATCTCCTGGCAGCAGTCCATGTCGCCGTTGATGATAATCAGGCCGTCCTCAGCCGTCTGGGATGCAAAGGTCCTGAAGGAATGTTTGATGTCATCAAGGTCCTTGAAAAAGTCCATGTGGTCCTCTTCTACATTAAGGATAATGGAGTAGAGGGGATAGAGGGACAGAAAGCTGTTGGTGTATTCACAGGCCTCGGTGAGGAAGACGTCGGACCTGCCCACCCGGATATTCCCCTTGATCCTGTCCAGCATGCCGCCGATGCTGACGGTGGGGTCCGTGTCTGCCTGCAGCAGGATATGGGTCAGCATGGAGGTGGTGGTCGTCTTGCCGTGGGTGCCGGCTACGGCGATGGACCGGGCAAAATTAGCCATGATCTGTCCTAAAAGCTCAGCTCTGGTCATAAGGGGGATGGCCCGCCTTTTTACCTCGGCGAACTCCGGGTTGTCCTCGTGGATGGCCGCAGTGTAGACCACCAGGTCTATGTCATCAGAGATATTATCCGCCGTCTGGCCGATTATGATCCGGGCCCCGTTGGCCTTCAGGTGGTCTGTCAGGTCAGACCGGTGCATGTCTGATCCGGATACAGTGAAATGCCTGCGAAGAAGGACCTCTGCCAGACCGCTCATACTGATGCCGCCGATGCCGATAAAATGTACATGAATGGGTTTTTGGAAATCTATTGTATACATGAAAATCTTACCTCTTTTCCGGATGATTTCTTTCCTGAATTAATGATGTCTGCCAGAGCCGCCGCCCAAGGTCGGCACAATAGGCCGGAATCTGTCCCTGTCTGCCGAAGCTGTTGTCCAGGCCTTTGTAAAAAGCCAGAATCTGCTGCTTCCTGCCAGAGCCGGAGGTCCTGTGCTAATAGCTAGTATATCGCAATCGTATTTTTGAATCAAGGGGTCCGGGCCAGGGAAAAAAGTAAAGAAATGGCCCGTGGAAATGACTTGATTGCAATACATTTATATATGCTTATGGAAAAATGTAATTTGCATTTATTCATATTTTTGGAAATATATAACAGGTTTATCTTGGATATAGGTATATTTTTTGTTTATTTTTTAGGTAATATTTATGATTGTATTTTGCATTTTCCATAAAAAAAGTTGAATTATAGAATTCTTTTTGAGTGAAAATGCTTTTAATTTATTTAACAGAGTGATATAATAACGTATATGTGACAAAGGGGTGATTCTTTATGATAAAAAAAGAAATGATAGCTATGTTATTAGCAGGAGGGCAAGGAAGTCGTCTCGGTGTTCTGACATCTAAGCTGGCAAAACCTGCAGTCGCTTTTGGAGGAAAGTATAAAATCATAGACTTTCCACTGAGTAACTGTATTAACTCGGGAATTGATACCGTAGGTGTACTTACCCAGTATCAGCCTCTTAGGCTGAATCAACACATTGGTATCGGAATCCCCTGGGACCTGGACCGTAATATCGGAGGCGTGACCATTCTTCCACCCTATGAGAAGATGAAGAACACGGACTGGTATTCCGGCACGGCCAATGCCATATATCAGAATATGGAATTCATGCAGTACTATAACCCTGAGTATGTTATCATTCTCGGAGGAGATCACATTTACAAGATGGATTATGAGCTGATGTTGGATTTCCACAAGAAGAATAACGCGAAGATAACCCTTGCCACCTATGAAGTTCCCTGGGAAGAGGCCAGCCGCTTTGGCCTGGTCATTACTGATGAGAATAATCAGGTACAGGAATTTGAGGAGAAGCCTGACAATCCACGAAGCAACAAGGCTTCCATGGGCATCTACATCTTTAACTGGGATGTCCTGAAGGAGTCGCTGGAGAAACTTAAAGATCAGCCGGGTTGTGATTTCGGAATGCATGTGATTCCCTACTGCCATGAAAGAGGCGATAAGATCATGGCCTACACTTATCAGGGCTACTGGAAGGATGTGGGAACTCTCTCCGCCTACTGGGAAGCTAACATGGAACTGATTGATATCATACCGGAGTTTAACCTTTACGAGGAGTTCTGGAGAATCTATACCAAGTGTGATATGATCCCGCCCCAGTATTTCAGTGAGAGCTCCAAGGTGAGCGGCTGTATCATAGGAGACGGTAGCGAGATCTACGGAGAGGTGTACAATTCAGTACTTGGAGCAGGAGTAATCATAGAGGAAGGAGCTGTTGTCACCAACTCTATTATCATGAGCGGCACGGTCATTAAGGCCGGTGCCAAAGTGGAAAAGGCAGTC
>CAMOZD010000276.1 GCA_946630645.1 uncultured Lachnospiraceae bacterium | reverse complement strand
CACCATTGACAAAACCTGCCAGACCTGTGAAATGTCTCTTTTTAGCCAGTTTGACTGCCTCACTGCAGGCCGCCGCGTCCGGCACATCCATAAAAAGAAGCTGGTAGGCCCCCATCCTTAAAAGATTGCGGATCAGAGGCTTACATTTTTCCACCGGCCGCTTTGAAAACTGGTTTATAACATAATCCAGGTAGATCCGACGCTCTGTGACGCCCTCTACCAGGCGGGTATAAAAAGCCCTGTCCTGGCGGGCCAGAAACTGATGGCGCATCAGGGTTTCCCGGATTGCCACATGGGAAAGCTTGCGGTTTTTCTCCAGATCCATAAGTGTATCGAGAGCCAGGGCTCTCATATCTGCCTCCTGGGCCATATCTCTCTTCCTCTCCTTTGCTCGCTGCCCGTGGACTGCCGGCGGAAAAATACTACCGGCCCGGTCACGGCCCCGGGAAAAGCCCGGCCCTTAAGCCTTTGCAAAGCCCAGTCCTGTCCCCCGGCCCTTAAGTCCTTGACAGTGCCCTGAACGGTCCCTGGCTTCTCAAGCCTCAGCTGAGCCCAGCACTGTTCCCGGCTCCAGTTTATATCCCAGTAAAAAGGCGCTGACAGGCATACGCTTTTTGCCCTGCAGCTGCACTTCGTTGACCTTGAGCAGTCCCTGTCCGGTCTGCACATAGAAAGCTTTTTTAGTAACAGCGGCGACAGTGCCCGGAGCCGGTCTCTTCTCCGGATTCCTTCCTGGTATCTGTCCCGCCAGTCCTTCTGTCTCCCGGTCCTCAACCACATCCGTATCCCAGAGCTTGAGGGTCTTTCCCCCCAGGCTGGTATAGGCGCTGGGCCAGGAATTAAGGCCTCTGACCAGTCTCTCTATGGATGCCGCGTCCCTGGTCCAGTCGATCCGGCCCAGGTCTTTGGTCAGCATGCCGGCATAGCAGCTGTCCTCGTCCTTCTGAGGCTCACGGCAGGCTCTGCCGGCCTCAAGGTCAGCCAGGGCCTCCAGCAGGAGGGGGCCTCCCAGGGCTGCCAGCTTATCGTGGAGACTTTCCCCGGTTTCCTTGGGGTCTATGGCCACGGAGGCCTTCTTGATCATATCTCCCGTGTCGAGTCCTTTTTCCATATACATGATGGTAATTCCAGTCTCCTTCTCCCCGTCAATAACGGCCCACTGAATGGGCGCCGCCCCTCTATACTTGGGCAGAAGGGAAGCATGGACGTTAATACATCCATAAGGAGGCATATTGAGAATAGCTTCCGGCAGGATCTGCCCGAAGGCTGCCACCACAATCACGTCAGGCGCCAGGTCCTTAAGCTGGGCCAGAAAGGCCTCCTCCCTGACCCTGACCGGCTGGTATACGGGAATCCCATGGGCCAGGGCTGTCTCCTTGACCGGTGGGAACTGAACTGCTTTTCCTCTTCCTTTTTTCTTGTCAGGCTGGGTAACCACACCGACCACCTGGTGGGCCTTAATCAGGGCCTCCAGAACCGGGACGGCAAAATCCGGCGTTCCCATAAATACTACTTTCATTCTTCCCACTCTTCCTGGTCTTCCTCCTGCTCTACATCTCTGTAGGGTTCGTTGGCCCTTTTACCGTAAAGAATACCGTCTAAATGGTCCATCTCATGGAGAATACAGCGGGCCCTGAGACCCTCTCCCTCTATGATGACCGGGTTCAAATCCCTGTCAAGAGACCGGACCTTCACATAGTAAGGCCTGGTCACTGAGGCACATTTACCAGGGACACTGAGGCAGCCTTCGTCACCGGTCTGCTCGCCGGAAGTCTCAATTACCTCCGGGTTGATGAGGACAAAGGGATCGTCATCCATGACGTCGATCACACAGATCCTTCTCAGTATTCCTACCTGGGGAGCGGCAAGTCCCACTCCGTTGGCATCGTACATGGTTTCAAACATATCATCAATAAGCACCTTCAGGCTGGGGGTCATTTTTTTGACCGGCTTGCAGGGCTTGTCTAACACTTCATCACCGATATAGCGTAATTTCCGAATCGCCATATTTTACTCCTCTTAAATATATTTCTGCCTTTTATGGTCCTTGTCTTTACTTGCATCCCGACTGATGTTGATTATATCATTCTGTCATTTTCAATTCAAGGACATCGGGTCAAAGTCAAACTGAAAAAGAATCCCGCCAAAAAGGGGATGGGTTTCCAGGACCGGCTCCAGACGTTCCTTCAGATCGATAAGCCGTTCCGGGTCCCGGTGCTTCATATAGATCACCTGCCTGTACTGGTCCCGGATCTTACCAACCCTGGCAGGGCCGGGATTTAAAAGCTGGACCGGGTCTGTCTCCTTGTCCTGGCTCTGGCGAATCATCTTTTCCACCCGGCCCACTGCAAGGCCTGCCGTCTCCTGGTCCTCCGACTGGATCAGAAGCATCAGCATATGGGCGCAGGGCGGGTAGTTCATCAGTCTTCTGAAAGTATATTCCTCCCGGAAAAAATCTGCATAGGACTGGGCTGCCGCTGCCTTGACCGCATAGTGGTCCGGCGAGTAGGTCTGGATGACCACTTCACCCTTTCTGTCTCCCCGGCCGGCCCGGCCGGAAGCCTGACAGAGCAGCTGGAAAGTCCTCTCCCCGCTGCGGAAGTCACTGCCATAAAGGGACAGGTCTGCCGCCAGGATCCCCACCAGGGTCACCGCGGGAAAATCATGGCCTTTGACAATCATCTGGGTCCCCAGAAGAATATCGGCCTCCCCCCTGGAAAATGTATCCAGAATCTCCCGGTAGGCATTCTTTTTTCTGGTGGTATCCGTGTCCATCCTGAGAACCCTGGCCCCGGGAAATTCCCGGAAGAGAGCAGCCTCCACCTTCTCCGTTCCCAGGCCAAA
>CAMOZD010000275.1 GCA_946630645.1 uncultured Lachnospiraceae bacterium | reverse complement strand
CGCCGCGGCCGAGCAGCTGCGCCTGGTGCACGAGGGCCTGTTCGCCAGAGCCAAACAGAACCTGGACGAGCACATCTTCCCGGCATTCTCCCTGGAGGAGGCGGTCAGGTCATCGGCTTCCTTCTGGGCCTCGCCCATGATGTCGTCGGCCCTGAGATTAGCCATATTTACGATCTCATGGTTCTCGACCATGTTGCCGGCCTCCTTGGCAGCCTCTTTGACAATCCTGTCTGCCTTGGACTTGGCATCGGCGATAATGGCCTCCTTGGTTCTCAGCACCTGCCGGGCCTCTGCCAGCTCCCGGGGAAGCTGGGTATGAAGCTCTTCGAGCATGGCCAGGAGTTCCTCCCTGTTCACCTTGATCATACTGCCGCCGCTGAGGACACCTGCTGTCTTGCAGTTATCAATATAAACTTCAATTTCATCGATCAACTGTTCCATCGTCATATCTGCCATGGTTCTTTACTCTCCTTATGTATATGTATATTAATAATTTCAATATTTCTCCAAAATTCTCTGCCGGACAGTAGGAGGAACAAACTGGCCGATCTCTCCTCCGAAATAAGCCAGCTCTCTCACAGTGCTGGAACTGACGTAAGAGTACTCGGCACTGGTGGCGAAAAAGACGGTCTCAACATTATCCTTGAGACGCTTGTTGGTCTGGGCCATCATGAGCTCGTACTCGAAATCCGATACGGCCCGGATGCCCCGGACGATAACCTGGGCCCCAACCTTGTCCGTAAAATCAATCAGGAGGCCATCAAAGGCCATAACCTCCACATTTGGGTACTGGAAAGTTACTTCCTTAATCATCTCCAGTCTCTCTTCCACTGAGAAGAGACCCTTCTTGCTAAAATTGTTCAGAACTCCGATAATCAATCGGTCAAATACCTTGGCGGCACGTTCAATCACGTCAAGATGTCCGTAGGTGATAGGGTCAAAACTGCCTGGATAAATGGCGGTAGTCATAAAGTTCAGTATCCTCTGCTTTCTGTAATATTTGAGTCAGACCCGCCTGAAAAAGGTATGCATATTGGTCTTGTAAACCTTTTCCCTGACGATCTCAAGCCCCGTCTGGTCCAGGTAATCAAAGTCCGTATCCAGGTCTGATTCCACGATAACCAGAGTCTGGGGACCACAGAGTCCGGACTGGCCCAGATAGAGCAGGACCTCCTTCTCCAGCAGTCTGCCGTAGGGGGGATCCATAAAAATGTAATCAAAGGGCTGGCGGCCTTCCATGAGACGGAGGGCTGTGACCGCGTCCCGGACCATCAGCGAAGCCCGGTCTTCCAGTCTGGTATGCTTGAGATTGTCCCTGATACAGGCCGCGGCCTTTCCGTTTCTCTCGACGAATACCGCTTCTGCCGCTCCACGGCTCAGGGCTTCTATACCGATGCCTCCACTGCCGGCGAACAGGTCCAGGAAGCGGCTCCCTTCAATATCAAAAGAAAGCATATTAAAAAGGGTCTCTTTAATCCGGTCTGTTGTAGGCCGCGTATCGAGCCCCTCTATGGTCTTTAACTGTAATCTTCTGGCTGTTCCTGCAATTACTCTCATCAGTCTCCCGCCTCCATCCGGAAATCCCCCGGATCCCGGACCGGACCTTATCCATAATACTCCGGCCCCGTCGGCCGGCAGGCAAACCCCCGGCTTGCCCTGGGTTTTGCAAGCTCCAAAACCCTGCTTAAAAATAATACAATTTCTAATATTTATTTTATAATAACTAAAATTTTTGTCAAGGAATAAAGGACCACTTGCACTAAATATGTTTACGGCTAAATACTCCTTGCAAAAGCCAGGCCCTGGTCCAGGGAAAAGACTGCCTCCGCGGCAAAATCATACCCCTCCTCCCTCAGATGGTCCACGGCCTCCGAAGCCATTTTCATGATATCGGCATTGGCATAAATGTCTCCCAGGGAAAAATTCATGGTCCCGCTCTGCCTGGTCCCGAAAAAGTCGCCAGGTCCCCGCAGCTTCAGGTCCTCCTCGGCGATCTCAAAGCCATTATTAGAGTGGCCAATGACCGACAGCCTTTCCCTGGCCTCCTCCTTGTCCGAAGCGGACACAAAGATACAATAGGACTGGGCCTTTCCCCTGCCCACCCGGCCCCGCAGCTGATGAAGCTGGGCCAGGCCGAAACGGTCTGCATTTTCTATGAGCATGACTGTGGCATTGGGAACGTCAATCCCCACCTCAATTACGGTGGTGGACACCAGAATCTGGGTCTGGTTGGCCAGGAACCGGTCCATGACCTCCTGCTTTCTGGCTGCAGGCATGGGGCCGGTCAGGGCCTCCACATGGACGGAGGGCGGCAGGGCTGCAGCCAGACTGGCGGCGTAAGAATTGACACTCTCCAGCTCCAGCTTTTCATTTTCCTCAATCATAGGACAGATGACAAAAGCCTGGTGACCGGCAGCCACCTGCTTCTCCAGAAAGCGCCAGGCCGCCGGCCGGTAGGACTGGCCGACCACACTGTTTTTTACCGGCAGTCTGGAGGCCGGCAGCTGGTCTATGATGGTCACATCCAGGTCCCGGTAGAGAATAATCCCCAGGGTCCGGGGAATGGGAGTGGCACTCATGACAAGAACATGGGGGTCCTCCCCCTTTTTCATAAAGGCCTCTCTCTGGCGGACTCCAAACCGGTGCTGCTCGTCGGTGACCACCAGGGCCAGACTCTTAAAAGAGACGGTCTTTTCTATGACGGCATGGGTGCCGATAAGGATCTGGGTATCTCCCGAAGCACAATCCTCCAGGATTCTTCTTTTTTCCCCAGTCCGGGTGGACCCGGTCAGCAGGTCTGTCTTTATGCCATAGGGATCCAGAAAGGACTTAAAAGTCTCATAATGCTGCCTGGC
>CAMOZD010000274.1 GCA_946630645.1 uncultured Lachnospiraceae bacterium | reverse complement strand
GGCAGGAAGACCTGTGTCCTGGGTTACAGGGACGAGACATTTCTTCTGGAAGAATTTGCCAAGATTGCCCCGGTGGCCGTGGCCTCTGAGGACGGTATGACCGGCGTCAAAGGAACCGTCATCGATGCGATCCGGGAAAGGAAAGTGGAGGGTGAGATCATCTATTCCTGCGGGCCCATGCCCATGCTGAAGGCAGTGGCGGACTATGCTCAAAAAAAGGGGATGGAGGCCCAGATATCCCTGGAGGAGCGCATGGCCTGCGGTATCGGTGCCTGCCTGGGATGCATCTGCCAGACCAAAGAGAAGAATCATCATACGAATGTCAATAACAGCCGGGTCTGCAAGGATGGTCCGGTTTTCGATGCAAAGGAGGTTGTGTTCCCATGAAGCTTCAGGTAGAGATTGCCGGAAAAACCTTTAAGAATCCTGTGACGACAGCCTCGGGAACCTTCGGATCCGGTGCTGAGTACGAGACCTTTGTTGACCTGGCCGCCCTGGGAGCCGTTACCACCAAGGGAGTGGCCAATGTTCCCTGGGCCGGTAATCCCACACCCAGGCTGGCTGAGACCTGCTCCGGCATGCTCAATGCGGTCGGCCTGCAGAATCCTGGAATCGATCTTTTCTGCAAGAGGGATATCCCCCATCTGAAAGAGAAGGGAGCTTCCATCATCGTCAATGTCTGCGGCAGAACCATTGCGGATTATGTGGAAGTGGTGGAACGTCTTTCTGACGAGCCGGTGGACCTTTTAGAGATTAATGTGTCCTGCCCCAATGTGAAAGCCGGCGGCATTGCTTTCGGACAGAATCCCGACGCTCTTTTTGAGATTACCAAAGAGATAAAAAAGAAGGCCAGACAACCGGTAGTCATGAAACTGAGCCCCAA
Organism: uncultured Lachnospiraceae bacterium; assembly: GCA_946630645.1. Classification (GTDB taxonomy): domain Bacteria; phylum Bacillota; class Clostridia; order Lachnospirales; family Lachnospiraceae; genus Anaerobutyricum. The sequence goes on along the minus strand of CAMOZD010000274.1, from coordinate 1,972 downwards.
TGTGACCGACATTACGGAGATGGCCAGGGCGGCGGAGGCCGCCGGCAGTGATGCCCTCTCCCTGATTAATACCATCACCGGTATGAAAATTGATATTTACCGGCGCAGGCTTCTGCTGGCCAACGGGACAGGAGGTCTGTCCGGTCCTGCCATTCATCCTGTGGCCGTCAGAATGGTCTACCAGGTCCACAAAGCCTGCAGCCTGCCCATCATAGGCATGGGCGGTATATCCACAGGCGAGGATGCCATAGAGATGATGATGGCCGGAGCCAGCATGGTTGCTGTGGGAACTGCTAATTTTCATAATCCCAGGGCCACCATGGATGTTTTAGAAGGCATAAAATCCTATATGGAGGCCTGTAAAATTGTGGATATTCATGAAATTATCGGCTGTATATAGAATTTGCTTCCGGATTATGTTAGAATATAGGACGATTTCATTCCGGATTGTGTCTGCTTGCAGGATGATCCGGAGAGGGTCTGGTTCCGGGAACTGGTCACTATGACCGGTCAGGGACATTCCGGGATAAGTGAGTCCGGGTCCGGAACTTGCAGCAGGGAAACAGTGCCTTTAACGGGAAGGATAGGGATATGGAACAGTATAAGAAAGATTTTATTGAGTTTATGATCGACTGCAGCGTACTTAAATTTGGCGACTTTGTGACAAAAAGCGGCAGAAAAACCCCCTTCTTTGTCAATACCGGATTTTACCGCACCGGCTCCCAGCTGAGGACTTTAGGCGGTTATTATGCCCAGGCGATCAAGGACAATTTCGGTTTGGATTTTGATGTTCTTTTTGGACCTGCATACAAGGGTATTCCCCTGAGCGTTGCCACAACCTCCGCCATTGCGGAGAAGTATGACAAGGATATCCGCTACTGCAGCAACCGTAAGGAAGTGAAAGACCACGGGGACAAGGGCATTCTTCTCGGAAGCCCTCTCGCTGACGGTGACCGGGTCATTATCATCGAGGATGTGACAACAGCAGGCACCTCCATCAAGGAGACCATGCCTATCCTCAAGGCCCAGGGCCAGGTGGACGTGCTTGGCCTGGTTGTGTCTGTGGACCGGATGGAGAGGGGCCAGGGAGAGAAAAGCGCCTTGGCAGAGATCAGCCAGGAATATGGCATGAAGACAACGGCCATTGTCACCATGGAAGAGGTGGTTGACCACCTCTATAATAAGCCCTATAAGGGGAAGATAATTATTGATGATGAACTGAAGAAAGCCATCGATGCCTACTATGAGAAGTATGGCGCAAGGTAGACAGGGAGGGTTTTATGAACGAGAAGATTTATGATGGACTTGGCACAGTCGGCGTAACAGGAATTGTTATTGGCATTATTGTGACCGTTATGGGCATTGCGGCAGGAGTACTGTCCATCCTCTGCGGGGCCAAGGCCCTGTCCATGAAAAAGAATATTATGATCTGATGTCCCGTCCCCGGACGGGGACTGCCCTGGCGGCGGTCATAAGGCCCGGGGACCGGGAAAGGGCAGGAGCCGGTTTTCCGGGTCCTGTTTTCTCAAAACAGGGTTTGAGGAAGAGCGAGGAGTTGTGTGGATATGGATGAACAGAGAAAGAAAATAAGTACATGGAGTCTGGTTTTGCTGGTAATCTATGCCGGCATCCTCCTGTATTTTGTCCTGTTTTCAGACCGGCTGGGCAGGGCGGACGGCTATATGAATTTCCGCTATAATCTGACGCCTTTCCTGGAGATCCAGCGCTTTATCACCTACAGGGACAGCCTTTCCCTGGGCGCTTTCCTGCTGAACCTCCTGGGTAATGTTCTTGTATTTGCCCCCTTCGGTTTCCTGATTCCCATGTTCAGGACCAGGGAGACGGGCTGGTACCATATTCTGGCCTTTACCTTTTTATTTTCCCTTTGTATTGAGCTGACCCAGCTGATCTTCATGGTTGGTGTTTTTGACGTGGACGATCTGATTCTCAATACAGCCGGGGGTATGGCAGG
>CAMOZD010000273.1 GCA_946630645.1 uncultured Lachnospiraceae bacterium | reverse complement strand
GGGAGTGATGCCGGGAGCGGTGACTGGCTTGTCAGCTTCATCCAGGCCGGAGTCTTTGCCGGTCTCATCATTCTGACCAAAGTTATTACTGGCCCCGTCTTTCTGATCAGATTCCGGTCGGGGGTTGTTGTCCGGATTATATTCCAGGGCAGGAAGATCCTGCCGGCTGGAGTCGGGGTCAGTCTTTCCGGTCTTATTTTGACCCTGGCCCAAATCCTCTCTGATCTCTCTGGCTCTTTTCGCCAGATAGGTCAGCATTTCCTCGGCGGACATATTAAATAGATCTACAGGAACACTTTCCTCCCCGTCCTGCCCATCTTTTTCAATGGAAATCTCCAGGGTGGTCTCAAAGTCGCCATCCTTGCGGGTGGAGGAGAAATGGTATCCATCGGAATCGTCGGAGACAGAAAGCTGGTCATGGCTGCCTGCAGCCTCCGGGTCCTCCTCATAGTGGAGAGCTTCCGGGTCCTCTTCTAAAAGGTTGGAGAAGCCTGGGGAACTGTAGGTGGTGTCCGGAAGTTCCGCCCCATGAGCCAGCCCGGGGTCTTCCTCTCCGTGATTGCCATACCGGGAGAAACGGGAGAAGCGGGTGTCAAATTCCTCCGGGTCTTCCACCTTGGTTATGATCAGGACCAGACAGTCCGAAGAGACTGGTATGGCCTCGATCATCAGGGGAATATTACTGCTTTCAAAACCCAGCTCCTCGTAGGCCTGGGTCATCATATCCTTGAAGAGCTCCCGTGCCTTGGCGGAACCGTAGGTGAGCTCATTAAGCTTGAGCTGCCGCTGGGCCAGGTCTTCTTTGGTGAGAGTGCAGCGGATCTGGTTTTCGTTAATCTTTTCTATATGCATGAGCATCCGTCCTTTACATGCCTGGCACATGGAATGTGTGTCAGCATTTTTTATAAATGGTAGTGTGAATAAGACTCTGAATCCCTCTGGTCCTGCAGGCGGCCTGGGTATCAACCCTGCCGGGGTCCTGGTCCTGCCGGAATAAAAGAACTGCCGGTCCTGCTGGAAACAAGGGTATCGAGCCCAGCCGGTCCATGGGCCTGTGAAGACAAGAGGATTAATCCTGCCGGTTTCTGGTCCCGCCGGAATTCTAAAGCCTGAAAAATAATTAGCAATAATACCTTGATCTTTATAAAACTTCCTGTCTTACCAGCATGCTGAATTCTATCAAAAATACCTTGTGTGGAGGAACTGTCTAATAAAGATACCAATAACATAGTATAATCAGAACTTGCTCTTCTGTAAAGTAAATATTATGTCTAAAGGCTGGGAAAGGCTTTCCCCTGAGGGAATATCCCTGTATGGCAGGCACTTCCTTGAAAATATTTTTCAGGAAAGGGCTTGCATTCGAATTGGAAATAGTTTACAATAACCAAACAGAAATGTCAATATTAAACATTTCAAGCAAAATATAGGAATATAATTGGCCTTGTAAATATGGTTTAAGAAGACATTTCGGGACGGGAGGGATAAGGCAGCAAATAGACTGGTCAGAATTGTTTTAGGGAATGGCAAACAGCTTCCGGAGAGTCCATAATTTTGCTTCTCCGAGTCCATAGTTTTCCCTCCCGCCATTTTGACTTTGCCCTGTAATCATGATATAGTATTGAGGACTGTGAGTAGCTTTCGGAAAGGGAGTCAATCAGGGAAAGCGGACCGGAGTTCAATCCAGAGATTAGACAAAAGTCTGGGCCGGAGTCTTTTCCAGGAATAGCCGGAAGTTCCTTAAGTATAATAACGAAGAGGTGATTCTGTGGAGACGCAGTGTCTGAAGATAGAGACGGGACTTTTGCCCAAGGCAGAGGGATCCCGGGAGAGCGAGACAGGGCAGGAAGATTGGCTGGCCGCAAGCCGGGAGGCCCTGGAACTGGCGGGCGACCTGATCCGCCGGGGAGAGCTGGTGGCTTTTCCCACGGAGACGGTCTACGGCCTGGGGGCAGATGCCCTCAATGAAGATGCGGCAGCCAGGATCTATGCGGCCAAGGGCAGACCTTCCGATAATCCTCTGATCGTCCACATCTGCCGTCTTGACCAGGTGGCAGAGATTGCCAGGGACATCCCCGAGGAGGCCTGGAAGATCATGGAGAGATTCTGGCCGGGACCTTTGACAGTAATATTAAAGAAGAAGGCCATTGTACCTGACGGTACCACAGGGGGACTGAAGACCGTGGCCATCCGCATGCCTTCCCACCCGGTGGCGGCAGCCTTAATCCGGGTCAGCGGCCGGATGATTGCGGCGCCCAGCGCCAACAGGTCCGGGAGACCCAGCCCTACCAGTGCGGCCCATGTCTATGAAGATATGAAGGGACGGATTCCCCTGATTCTTGACGGGGGACCTGTCCAGATAGGAATAGAGTCGACCATTGTCGACATGACAGGAGACAGACCGGTGATTCTCCGGCCCGGCTTTATTACGCCGGAGATGCTGGAGAAAGTGGCTGGTCCCGTCACCGTGGATCCGGCTGTGGCAGGCCGGGAGAAGCCTGTGAACATGGTGGCCAAGGCACCCGGTATGAAGTACCGCCATTATGCCCCCAAGGGGCAGCTGGTACTGGTGGAGGGAGCCGGCCCCAGAGTGATTGCCGAGATTAACCGCCTGGCGGCCGACCGGGAGGCGGAAGGATTAAAGGTGGGGATCATAGCCACCGACGAGACATTGGATTCCTATAAGAAGGGAATCCGGCGCAGTATCGGCAGGCGGAGTGATCCGGAGACGGTGGCAGCCGGACTTTACCGGATTTTAAGAGAGTTCGATGACCTGGCATGCCAGTACATTTACTCGGAAAGTTTTTTTGAGGAAGGACTGGGAGATGCCGTGATGAACCGGATGCTCAAGGCAGCCGGTTACCG
>CAMOZD010000272.1 GCA_946630645.1 uncultured Lachnospiraceae bacterium | reverse complement strand
CGCTACACATATGGATACTAACTGCCCGACAGAATATGGCTTCATGCCTGACTGCGGCGCCATGTGCAGCCTGATCACCGATTCCACAGGTGTCAAGCCAAGGTTCCTGGGCAAACCCTGGAAGGAGACCGTGGACATGATCGCTGAGATCACCGGTTATAAGCCGGAGGAGATGGCTTTCGTAGGTGACCGTCTTTACACTGACGTCAGGACCGGCGTTGATAATGGCTGCAAGGGCTTCCTGGTATTAACCGGTGAGGCTGACATGCAGACGGTAGCCGAGTCTGATGTGGAACCGACCTGCATTTATGATTCTCTCAATGAGATGAGGAAATACTTATAAATCATTTCAATATTTATTAATTGAAGTATTACAGGCAATAATGGTCTTAATTATTACTCAATCAAATGAGATAATATTTATATAGGGCTAACTTTTAACTACCATTTACTAACCAAAGATATTTTATTAAAAAAACAGGAGGAGATACTTATGAAAATCGTATTCGGATGTGACCCCAACGCAACAGATTTCAAGAAACATTTAATGGCTTACGTAGAAGAGCTCGGACATGAGGTAGCTGATTTTGGAAGTGATGATCCTATCTACGCCAACGTAGCCTTCAAGGTTGCCGAGGCTGTGGCAGCAGGAGAGTATGACAGAGGTATCGTTGTATGTGGAACCGGTATCGGCGTTTCCATCGCGGCCAACAAGGTTAAAGGTGCTTACGCTGCATGTGTTCATGATGTATATCAGGCTCAGAGAGCGGCTCTTTCCAACAATGCCAACATCATCACCATGGGTTCCCAGGTAATCGGCACCAAGCTTGCTGAGTGCATGGTAAAAGAATATTTATCCTGCACTTATGACCCTAACAGCAGGTCTAAGGATAAGGTTCAGAGAATCGTTGATTTCGAGAACGAATAATAATCAAAGGTCCCCAGAGAGGGACTGACCATCTCAAAGACTATTTCATAACCTGATATTGACAAGCAGTAGGGAGGACTTAGATTATGAGATTTTTTATTGATACAGCGAATGTAGAAGATATTAAGAAAGCCAACGATATGGGTGTGATCTGTGGCGTTACCACTAACCCGTCTCTGATCGCCAAGGAAGGCAGGGATTTCAACGAGGTTATCGCAGAGATCGCTTCCATCGTTGACGGACCTATCAGCGGCGAGGTTAAGGCTACAACAACGGATGCCGCAGGTATGATTGAGGAAGGAAGAGCTATCGCTGCCATCCATCCCAACATGGTAGTAAAGATTCCCATGACTGTAGAAGGCCTCAAAGCGACAAAAGCTCTGGCAGCTGAAGGGATCAAGACCAATGTAACCCTGGTTTTCAATGCTAACCAGGCTCTGCTGGCAGCCCGTGCAGGTGCTACTTATGTATCACCGTTCCTCGGACGTCTCGATGACATCAATGTACGCGGTGTGGACCTGATCCGTGAGATTGCTGAGATTTTTGACGTGGCCGGCATTGACACCCAGATCATCGCAGCCAGCGTTCGTAATCCTATCCATGTGACGGATTGTGCCCTGGCCGGTGCCGATATCGCAACGGTTCCTTACAAAGTTATCGAACAGATGACAAAGCATCCGCTGACTGATGCAGGTATTGAGAAGTTTAAGGCTGATTATATCGCTGTCTTTGGCGAATAAGATACAAGAATCAAAGAAATTTTGTTCAGGAGGATGACATGAATAAACTGGAACTTCAGAAAAAAGCAAATGATGTGCGAAAAGGAATCATCGAAGGAGTTCACGCGGCTAAAGCCGGCCATCCCGGCGGATCCCTCTCTTCCGCAGAGGTTTTTACCTACCTCTACTTCGAAGAGATGAACATTGATCCCAAGAACCCCAAAGATCCCGACCGTGACCGTTTTGTATTATCCAAGGGCCACACAGCTCCGGGTCTCTACTCTGTTCTTGCCAACAGAGGTTACTTCCCGGTTGAGGATCTCCTGACCCTCCGTCAGATTGGTTCTCACCTGCAGGGTCACCCCTGCCTCCAGCACACACCTGGTGTTGATATGTCCAGCGGTTCCCTGGGCCAGGGCATCTCTGCAGCCTGCGGCATGGCTCTGGCAGCCAAGCTTCAGAAAAAAGATTACCGTGTCTACACTCTTCTTGGAGACGGAGAGATCCAGGAAGGCCAGGTATGGGAAGCATCTATGTTCGCGGCAGCAAAAGGCCTTGATAATCTTGTAGTTATCGTGGATAACAACAATCTTCAGATTGACGGAGCCATCGATGAAGTCAATTCTCCTTATCCGATCGATAAGAAATTTGAGGCTTTCAATTTCCATGTAATCAATGTTGCCGACGGTAATGATTTTGACCAGCTGGCAGCTGCCTTCAAGGAAGCCAGGGAAACCAAGGGCGTGCCGACAGCCATCATCATGAAGACTGTCAAGGGCAAGGGTGTATCCTTTATGGAGAACCAGGCCGGATGGCATGGAAAAGCTCCCAATGATGAACAGTATGCAGTTGCTATGGAAGATCTTAAGAAAGTGGAGGAAGAGTTATGTCAGAAGTAAAGAAGATTGCGACCAGAGAAAGCTATGGTAATGCTTTAGTTGAACTTGGTAAAGAGCACGAAAACCTGGTTGTTCTTGACGCTGACCTGGCTAATGCTACCAAAACAGGCACTTTCAAGAAAGCATTTCCTGACAGATTTTTTGACTGCGGTATCGCAGAATCCAACCTGATGGGTGTTGCCGCAGGCCTTGCGGCCGCAGGCATGGTACCCTTTGCCAGCACCTTTGCCATGTTCGCTGCTGGCCGTGCTTTTGAGCAGGTCCGCAACTCCATCGGCTATCCCCATCTGAATGTAAAGATTGGTGCTACCCATGCAGGTATC
>CAMOZD010000271.1 GCA_946630645.1 uncultured Lachnospiraceae bacterium | reverse complement strand
GGCTAAAATAAACTCCTCCTCCGGTGTCTCATTGGAAGAAAACATGATGGAATCGCCGTCCGCAAAGCCGCAGCGCTCACTCATAATCAGCTCTGTCAGGGAGGAACAGTCAACACCGCAGCCCTCTTCCTTGAGAATCTTCAGGATGGCCGGTGTGGGCGTCGCCTTCACAGCGAAATACTCTCTGAAGCCCTCATTCCATGAAAATGCCTCTTTCAGGTCCCTGGCGGTCTGCCGGATTCCTTTCTCGTCGTACAAATGGAAAGGTGTCGGGTAGGTCTTCACGATCTCGTCGAGCTGTTCTTTCGTTACAAACGGCGTCTTTACCATAATTAAAAATCCTTTCTTACTCTATAAGTAATCCGCCAGAATCCGACGGATTATCTAAAAAAAATATCACTCTTTATAATAGTTTTTACTCTAAGTAAAGTCAACCTTATTTTGACAGGCATATTCTTACAGCTTCTTTTTTCCATGCTTCTCCTGACAGCGCCCCCCTGGCTGCCGGATTTCTTTGCAGGTCTCCTCGGCTGCCAACCTTACCAGACTGCCCCTTCTTTAGAGTCCTGCCCCTCTTAAGACCTGTCCGGTTTCCCCTGCAGCAGCATGTCCAGTTCCCGGCTAAGCCGGCAGACCGGCAGACCGACTACATTATAGTAGTCACCTCTGATTCCGGAAATCATCCTGGCTCCCCAGCCTGTCTGGATCCCATAGCCTCCTGCCTTGTCCTGCCACAGATAACGGTCCCCCTTTTCCGGTTGGCCGGGGCTGACCGGCTCCCTGGCCTCCACGTAGGAGAGAATCTCCCTCTCTTCCATAGCTCTCACATGGACGTCTGTCCTCTCGTGGAAATGTCTTTTTTCCTCCAGCCTGCCCCCTTCCAGAACCAGAAGGCTGACCCCCGTATAGACCTGGTGGACATCCCCGGCCAGGGCCCTGATCATCTCTACGGCATGGGCCTTGTCCTCCGGCTTACCAAGAATCTGCCCCCGGTGTACCACGATAGTGTCGGCCCCGATGATAATCTTCCTCTGGTCCGGATGATCCAGATATTTTTCCGCCACTGCCAGGGCCTTTATTTCCGCCAGTCTCTCTACCAGCCTGGCAGGATCCTGGTCCCCGGCCTCCTCGCAAGCGTCACTGACCTCCACCCGGAAAGAATAGCCTGCCTCCTTTAAGAGTTCCTTCCTTCTCGGTGATCCTGACGCTAGTATTAAAGTATATGGTTCCATGCTTTCATCTCCTGTTTCTATTCTGGTCTTCTCCCCACTGGGCCGGCGGGCCCGTTGACCTCCTGGCCACCAGCAGAGGCTGGTATTCTATCCTGGTCCGGGGAATGGTCCTGTCCTCCTTCTGGCCGCCAGACTGCCTGGCCTTTTCCCCGCTCCTTTTCCTCTGGTCCACAATCATATCCACGGCACTTCTGCCCTTTTCCTCAATACAGTGGTCTACTGTGGTCAGGGATATGCCGGCGAAGGAAGAGTTTAAAGTATTGTCAAAGCCACAGACGGAATAATCCTCCGGCACCCGGTAACCCAGTTTATCAAGGGCATCCATGATGCCGATAGCAACCATGTCATTGGTTCCAATGAAGGCCGTAACCCCACTGGGCTTATAGAAATACTGGAGGGTCATCCGGTAACCCGACTCATAGTGGCGGTTACCTGACCGGTAGGTCTTCCACATTTCCTCTGTATCCGCCAGGACGACAACGGCATCCCGGCCCAGGCCCTTCCGCTCGTACTCCTCCTGGATTCCCTGAAGCCGTCTCAGCCTGGGCAGCTCCGCTGCCAGCAGAGGGGTAGTGACATAGGCAATCCTTCGGTGACCCAGGCCCAGCAGGTGCCTGGCCACCAGAATGCCGGACTTCTTGCTGTCCAGTTCCAGAAAGCCTGCCTTCAGGTCCGGATTATAATCACTGATCATCACCACCGGTATTTTCAGGGCCACCTCATTGAGCAGCTTCCCGGCCTTGGGCGGGAAAGTATAAATCAGACCCAGGAAGTCCTGGTCCGCAGCCATGGCCAGATAATACTCTTCAATCTTTTCCGATCTGCTTGTATAGGCTGTCAGGGTACATATGTCCCTCTCCTGGGCATACTCGGTAATTGACTGGATCAGGGTCGTATAGTACTGGGTTGCCAGGGACGGACAGAGAATCATGATGGTCCTTTTCAGCCTGACCTCCTTTTTAACCTGCCTGGGCCTGTAGACATAACCCAGCCGGGAGGCTGTCTCCCTGACCAGGCTTATGGTCTCCCCGGAAAAGCTGACATTGCCCTTCCCGCTCAGGATCATGGACACCGTGGTCTGGGAAAGTCCGCACTCCCTGGCGATATCCCTGGTCGTCACCTTTTTTTCTCCTGCTCTCTTTTTCTCATTCTTCTCATTTATCACAGTCAGCAGACCTCCATATTACAGCCTGCCCCGGTCCCGGTTTCTCCGGCGGGCAGGCTGGTTTTCCCCTGTCCCATATCCCGGAACAGGCCATGAAAGTTTATAAAAATTTTATATTTTATTAATCAGATCCAAGGAAATTTCCAAGGGATTCCTTGATTACTAATCAAATTTTACAAAAGGCCCTTATCCCTTGGGAGTAAGTTATTAATCAAATACTTTGATTAATTTTACAATAATTTTGATTAGTTGACAATGGAATTTGCCCCCATTGACCATGAAAAAAAAATATGTTAAATAAGAAAATATAAAGAAACTATCAGATGTTAAAAGGCCTTTTGAAAAATATTCTGATAATTCAAGCTGGAATATTTAACCACCGATTACGCTATCTTTACATTTCATAAGGGAGGACCGGACCATGTCAAAAAATATTAATCTTCAACAGTATCTTGGAAGAGAGATCCCCTGCA